>DATHYN010000169.1:0-4728 GCA_035459145.1 Anaerolineae bacterium
AAAGAACCGCCCCCCTCCCACCGGCTCCAAATCATCCAACCACACACTATCCGCCCCATACTTCCCAAAAAACAACCGCTGACACCACTCCGCCACCCGTCCCTGCACAAACCGCAACCCCAATACCTGCTCTCCTCCCATCTCCAACGCATCCAAAATCTGCACCTTCCCCGGATTCGTCGACATAATCGGCCCCCGCACCGTCCGACAAATCCCACTCACCGCCCGATACGCCTCACGATAAATATCCAAACATTCCTTTAACGGCACACTAAAATAATTCTGCGCCCCCGTATTCCGCGCCACAAACATATAATATGGCACCATCCCCAATCCCACCTGTTCCCGCCATAAACGCGCCCACACCTCGGCCTCATCATTAATATGCCGCATCACCGGCGCCTGCGTCCGTATCACCGCCCCCGTCCCCCGAATCCGCGCAATCGCCTCTTTCGCCACTTCCGTCCGTAACTCCTGCGGATGATTAACATGCGCCATAATCGCCACATGCAAACCCGCCCGCTCTATCTTCTCCAACAACCGCAACAACGCCTCCCCGTCCTTATCCGTCACCACCCGATACGGCCAAAAACTAAGCACCTTCGTCCCTATCCGAATTGTCCGCAAATGGGGAATCTTCGCCGCCAAAATCGGTTCGATATACGCCGCCAACCGCTTCGTCCGCATAATCAACGGATCTCCCCCCGTAATCAACAAATCCGTCACCTCTGGCTGCGCTTGCAAATACCTGATCAACAAATTTACATCCCGCATCCCCAAATGCACCTCCTTCATCTTCGTAAACTGCGGCCACCGAAAACAAAAGGTACAATATGCATGACATGTCTGCCCCTCCTTAGGAAAAAACAACACCGTCTCCCGATACTTGTGCTGAATACCCGCCACTATCTCATCATCCATAACCGGCAAATTGTTCTCCAACTGCTTCGCTGGATGTGGATTCAACCCCCACCGAATTTCATTCGCCACCTCGGCCACCTCCCCCTCACTCATCCCCTGCCCCAACCCCGCCGCCATCCGCGCCCAATCCCCCTCCCTCAACATCCCCCTCTGCGGAAACGTCAACCGAAAAATCGGATCATCTGGCACCCGCTCCCAATCAATCAACTCATTCACAATATAATTGTTCGTCCGAAACGGCAATACCCGCCCCACCACCTCAATCGCCCACTTCTCCCTCTCACTCAACCGACTCACCTCCCCCACCTTCCGAAAATTAGCCAACGTTATCGGTTTATACTTCATCACACACACCTCTCTTTATAAAACAACTTATATGCCAACCACTCTCCCCCCCAGGGCAATCGCATACTCATTCTAACTATCAAATACCCACCTCGAAAAACCCTTCCCGACCGGAGTTTGCCCGCTTTTTGACTAACCAATACATTCCAAGTCACAAAAAGGGCAAACGGAGTGGAGGGATCTAAGAGTATGCAATCACCCTACTCTCCCCCCTTGCCATTACCACCACAAACTGAGAAAATAGAGAAACTATTGTACTAATCAACAATCTTCCGCCCAAATCATCTTTCATACTTTCACCAACACACGCGGCCTAAACAGCATATTTTCAAGACCAAATATCGAGACTGTTTAGTTTATTACAACTAACAAAGAGAGTTAACCATGAAACGTATCTACCTATTAATCTGCTTACTTTGCTTCACCCTCATCCTCGCCCTCTCCCTCTCCCGCCTCCCCTCGGCCACCACCACCGCCGCCCCCGCCCCTCCCATCATCCACATCATCCCCCCCAACGACGCCTCCGGCTTCATCTACCCCTCCGGCACCCTCAACCTCCCCATCCCCGACCAAACCACCATCTCTACCACCATCAACGTCCCCGATAACTTCACCCTCGCCGATACCAATATCTACATCAACATCTCCCACTCTTGGCTCGCCGACCTCACCCTCACCCTCGAAGCCCCCGATGGTTCCCAAACCATCCTCACCGCTAACAATGGCGGTAACCAAGACAACTACACCCACACCACCTTCGACGACGAAGCCGCCTGTGCCATCGACAACACCGCCTGCGCCCAACCCCCCTACACCGGCCGCTTCCAACCAGAACAACCGCTCACCCCCAGTGACGGCCGCGCCGCCACTGGCGACTGGACCCTCTGGATTAATGATAACAGTGACGCTGATACCGGTACCCTCCACAGCTGGAGCCTCGACCTCACCCCCGATAACAGCTGTACCACCTACTACAGCACCGATACCCCCCTCAACATCCCCAGCCAAGCCACCACCACCAGCATCATCAACGTCCCCGATAATTTCAATGTCGCCCAAGTCCGCCCGCAACTCAACCTCGCCCACACCGCTGACAGCGACCTCACCCTCACCCTCGTCTCCCCCAACGGCACCCAAACCACCCTCAGCGCTAACAACGGTGGCCTCGGCGATAACTACCTCAACACCCTTTTCGATGATTACGCCACCTGTGCCATCAACAACACCGCCTGCGCCACGCCTCCCTACTCTGGCCAATTCCAACCCCAACAACCCCTCACCCCCCTCACCGGCCAAGCCGTTAACGGCAACTGGCAACTTCGCGTCAACGATAACGCCGCCGGCGACGACGGCCAACTCATCGATTGGGCCCTCACCCTCTGCCCCCTCTCCGATGCCGATGTAACCCTCAACTACACCGTCGGCCTCAACCCCAGCACCTGTGCCGATACCAGCTCTATCAACGTCCCCCCCAACACCACCGTCTACCACTGCTACACCATCGTTAACAATAGTACCACCACCCTCACCCGCCACGACCTCGAATCCACTCCTTTCGGCACCATCCTCGATGATTTCCCTCTCTCCCTCATCCCTACCGCCAGCGCCCAGCTCACCCGCTCCCAAATCATCACCCAAAACAGTACCAGCTCCGCCCTTTGGACCGCTTACAATCCCGGCCCCACCGACATCGCCACCGCCACCGCCCAAGTCGATATCACTGTCATCCCCCCCAGCATCAATTTCTTCAAAACAGTCGGTCTTGACAAAGGCAGTTGTGGCTCAGACCATCTCCTTTACGTCCAACCTGGCACCACCGTCTACCCCTGCTTCTCCGTCACCAATACCGGCGCCACCGTCCTCACCCGCCACGACCTCGATGACGACATGTTTGGCCAACTCCTCGACAACTTCCCCCTCGCCTTACCGCCCAACGCCACCGCCCTCTTCACCCGCACCACCGTCGTCAACGCCCCCAGCAACGCCAGCGCCACTTGGATCGCCTACAATAACGGCACCAACGGCCCCACCAATATCGCCTCCGATACCGACAATCTCGTCCTCGGCCTCTACACCCCCACCATCTTCCCCACCACCGCCAACTTCGAAGCCGGCACCATCCCCAGCTTCATCTACCCCGTCATCACCCGCAACAATGACGCCATCGGCCGCGTCCAAGTCACCACCAACCAACCCCACAACGGCCAATGGGCCATCGACCTCGATACCAACTGTAACCCCTGCGGTGATCTCACCACCCAAGCCTTCGTCATCGCCGTTAATCTCAGCGGCCAAAGCGAAGTCGCCCTCAACTTCTGGGCCTACAACCACGGCGAAGAAACCAACCCTGAAGACGGTATCTTCATCAGTGACGATGCCGGCCAAACCTACGACCGCATCTTCGACCTCAACATCCCTGAAGACCAATATACCCAAATCGTCATCGACCTCGATGAGGCCGCCACCAATGCCGGCCGTTCCCTCAACAACCAATTCCGCATCAAATTCCAAACCCGTGACAATAGCCCCCTCGGCACCGATGGCTTCAGCTTCGACGACCTCCACCTCGAAACCCCAGCCCCCCAAGCCGCCACCAACCCCACCAGCCTCGACGTCACCCTCTTCACCGACCAACAAACAACTCTCCCTCTCACCCTCACCAACTACGGCAGTGCCCCCCTCAGCTGGAGCGTCGCCGAAGCCTCCGCCAACTGCACCACCCCCGATGAAGTCAGTTGGCTCAACACCACCCCCACCAACGGCAACCTCCCCGCCACCGACCACACCACCCTTAACGTCGCCATCAACACCACCGGCCTAGCCATCGACACCTATACCGCCAACGTCTGCCTCACCACCAACGACGCCAGCCAACCCATCCGCACCATCCCCCTCACCCTCCACGTTGTTCATCCCCCCGATGTCTCTCTCAACGCCACCACCATCAACACTGAACAAACCATCAACTCCCAACAAACCATCCCCCTTACCATCACCAACTCCGGCCTCGGCGACCTCCACTGGACCCTCACCACCGCCACCAGCACCAACTGCCAAAACACAACCATCATCAACTGGCTCACCATTCTCCCCACCACCGGCACCACCGGTCCCGATAACAACAGCCTCGCCAACGTCACCATCAACACCACCGATCTCACCCTCGACACCAACTACCAAGCCATCATCTGCCTCAACAGCAACGACCCCGACCAACCCACCATCCCCATCACCCTCAACCTCGCTGTTACCGGTGTCCCCCCCGTCTACCTCCCCGCCATCCTCAAACCCTAGCCCCTAACAAAGGTGGTGCGATTTGTTAAAGGGTGTGTTTGAGTTCAGTTGAACTTTCATACAGCCATTGGCAAGCGCATATAATCTTCATTGGTTATTTTAGGACCTATCGGACATCGTTGTCTGATAGGTCTTGTTAATGTTGGCAGGTCAATATCTGCTGGCCAA
>DATHYN010000170.1:0-6433 GCA_035459145.1 Anaerolineae bacterium
CCACTTGGCACCTCTCCACTCACACGCTCATCCACAACCAAGACGGCCACACCCTCTGGCACCAACCCACCCCCAACCAACCATGGCAACTCCCCGGCGGCCCCGTCAACCAACCCGTCCCCCCTTGGCTCAGCGCCCAAACCCAAACAGAAGCCCAACTAGCCATCCCCATCACCATCACCCATCTCCACCATATCCTCATTAACAGTCACCAAGCCACAATCACCTTTATCTTTGGTGCCAACACCACCGCCCCCCTCCCCACAAACCACCAATTCTTCTCCCCAACAGCACCACCCACACCTACCCTCCCCTACCAAGCCCCCTACACCATCCCCTCAACCAATACACAATTCCATCTCATCTCCTAATCTCCCTTATTCACAAATAACCCAGAACGCTGTCATTCCTGCGCAGATACTGTCCGTTTTTCTTATGTCAACAACCATTTACAGCCCGATCAGGACTGTCATCCTCGCGAAAGCGGGGATCCACTCCTAAAATCACCTTTATTTCGGCTTCGTTCTCCGCAAATCCTACCTGCTCAACAAAAACGGACAGCATCGGCGGGGGCAGGAATTCACTTATAAGCTGACAACATTTAGAACTTCCAATTCTAATCAAACATAACCCTCACAACCCGAACCTTACCCCTAAAAAATCCCCAAAACCCGCGTCAAAAATCACCAAACCTTCCTCAAACCAACCCCCACCTCAACCAAAACCTCCCCCAATCCCCCACCTTCCAACCAAAACCTCCTCCTCTCCTCACCAACACCAAAAAATCCGTCCAATCCCCAAAATCCGCGTCAAAAACCACCAAACCTTACCCCAACACATAATGACAACAGCAAATTACGGTCTACTTTCAAGATCAAATGTCGACATCATTTAGTTTAACAGGGCAATCGCATGCTCGCCTTATTACATTCACTCTATCACTAGAAACGCCCTTTTCGACCGGAGTTTGCCCGTTTTTCATTACTAATACGTTCCAAATCAGAAAAAGGGCAAACGGAGTGGAGAAATCTAAGAGTATGCAATTACCCTATTTGGTTTAATGCACTTATACGCATATTACCAAAAACTAGGTATAATATACTCTAATCATTAAATCATTCCCCACAACGGGACCAATCGGCGGGAAACCACAACTATGAGTAAAAAAGTATTTATCACCGGTGGCACCGGTTTTATTGGGCAAGCTTTAATCAAACAACTAATCGCCAAAGATTATCACGTCACCGCCCTCGCCCGCACCCACCACGGTGCCCAAAAACTAAAACAACTCGGCGCCACCCCCATTATCGGTGACATTATCGACGCCCACTCAATGCGTCCCGGCATGGAAGGTGCCGATATCCTGTTCCATGTCGCCGCCTGGTACAAATTAGGCTCCCCCGATTGGATGCAAGCCGAAACAATTAATGTCGGCGGCACCCGCAAAGTCATGCGCCTCGCCCTCGAACTCAACATCCCTAAAATCGTTTACACCAGTACCATCGCCGTCTTCGGCAATACCGATGGCGAACTGGTCGATGAAAACTATTACGCCGCTGGCCCCTTCCTCACCGAATATGACCGCACCAAATGGCTCGCCCATTACAAAGTTGTCCTCCCCCTTATCCAAAAAGGGGCTCCGATTACGATCGTCATGCCTGGTGTCGTCTATGGCCCTGGCGATACAAGCTTCCTCCACACCCTCATGAGCACTTTCTATCGCGGGGAAATGCCCATCGTCTTCGGCCCAGAAACCACCCTCACCTTCGCCCATGTCGAAGATGTGGCCACCGGCCACATCCTCGCCGCCGAAAAAGGAACCATCGGCGAAAGCTACATCCTCGCTGGCCCCGCTATCCCCCTCGGCGAAATGTTCGATTTTTGGGCCCATCTTGATAATCGCGCCACCCCCCTCGTCCGTATCCCCGCCTTCCTCCTCCACCCCTTCATCCCCCTCATCAAACTGTTCAACCGCTTCTACCCACTCCCGCCCATGTACAGCGCTGAAGCCATCCGCTCCCTCGGCGCCCAATATACCGCCCGCGCCGACAAAGCCCGCGCCCAACTCGGCTGGCAAACCCGCTCCCTCCACGACGGCATGCGCGAAATGATGGACTATGTCGCCACCACCTCCTCCCCACCCGCCCCCAAAGGGGAACGCCGCGTCGCCAAACTCATCCTCCTCGCCGCCCTCATCCTCTACCTCTACTGGCGCTGGCGTCAACGCCGTCAAAAAGCTTGATCTGCTAAGGGGACACCGCCACCGGTAAATAATTAGCCTCATCTAACCAACAAAAAGGAGGGGGAGCCGGCTGACCAGCACGCAAAACGTCATACACATCCGTATTATCCCGTACATCGACAATCAAATGGGCATTAACCCCCCACCCAAATACAGGCACATCTTCAGCTGTATGATTGGTCGTCCCCCACGCATGGGTTGGATATTGCCCCACCCCATTATTCTCTAACACCATCAAATTACCTGTCTCATGATCCGATGTCACTACAATCAAAACATCATCTTTGTTCTGTGCCCACTCATACGCAATCTGAATCGATTCATCAAAAGCCAATACCTCTTCAATCAGCTTAGACAAACTATTCAAATGACCAGCATGGTCAATGCGTCCCCCCTCTATCATGACAAACGTGCCTTCATAGACATCATTGTCCAACAACCGCAATGTCTGCTCCACCATTTCAGTCAAATGTGGCATCGTATCATACATCGTGCTCTGCCCCGTCATATAATCATACTCAAAATCCATATGATTATTACCAAATTGTCCCGATAATTTGATATGGGCAATCGGTGATAACACTTCCAAACCAGTCCGATTCGTCGCCACCAAATAACCAGCCGCCACCGCATCATTCACCGTCATCCCCGAAGCCCCCCCACCTAGCAAAATATTCGGTTTTGTCTGATACAAATAATCATGGGCAATCTCCACAAAATTCGCCCGCGAGAACTCATGCGCCCCAAACGCGGCCGGTGTCGCATGTGTAATCGATGTATTCGTCACCAGCGCCGTGCCCCAACAATGCTGTTGATAATATTCTAAAATCGTCGGCAATTCGTGCGTATCTCCCGGAATCGCTTGCGCCAATACCCCGTTATTCACTTTATAACCGGTACTAATCGCTGTCCCCGCCGCCGCTGAATCTGTAATTGCTTCGTCGGCCGAGTGTGTGGCTATACTGCTTCCATACGGCAATGATTGCATAAACAAACCATCATCTACCCCATAAGCATAATAACTGGCGGCTCGCAAATGCTCATACCCTAAGCCATCAGCCAAAAATAATAAAACATGCTTAGGATAAGCTTCTGCTGCCTCTGATGTTGCCTGTGCGGCTGACTCACCAGCATAGGTCACACCTAGCAAAAACAAAAACAAACTGATTAAAAAACAGCTATAAACTCTTATTCGTTGTCTCACGCTAATTCATACATTTCCTTCGTTGAAGCTCGCTATAATAAAACCAAACTATCATACCTACCTCCAACAAAAACGCTTGAGCCATTTAACCAAAAGATCTCACACTTTCAGATTAACAACTTCAATGTATTAAACGGCATATTTTCAAGATCAAATATTGATAATATTTAGTTTAATGCGCCTAATACCCTTACCCCACATTATAACTTCAAACCTAGAATTTGGCATACCTGTCACAACCCGTTAAAATCCATCCCATGCCAAATTTAAACCAACAGCAACGAAAATTCCTCCTCCTCTTTATCTTACTCACCTCGGCCACCCTCCGCTTCATCAACCTCGCCGACACCCCCCCCGGCGTCCACTACGACGAAGCCGCCAACGGCATCCTCGCCGCCGAAATCGGCTGGGATAACTACCGCCCCCTCTTCATCAGCAGCTACACCGGCAAAGAAACCTTCTTCTTTTATATCGCCGGCGGCCTCATGCGCCTCATCGGCCCCTACACCTTCACCCTGCGCCTCACCGCCGCCTACCTCGGCCTCCTCACCACCGCCCTCACCTACTGGCTCACCCTCGAACTCTTCCCCCGCCACCAACACCGCCGCCTCATCGCCCTCCTCACCACCCTCCTCCTCGCTACCAGCTTCTGGCACCTCCTCTTCAGCCACCTCGGCTTCCGCGCCATCAGCCAACCCTTCACTCAAGCCTTCACCCTCGCCGCCCTCCTCCGTGGCCTGCGCCACAACGACCGCCGCTGGCTCACCGCCGGCGGCCTCGCCCTCGGCCTCACCGCCCACACCTACCTCGCCGCCCGCCTCTTCCCCCTCCCCCTCGCTCTCCTCCTCCTCGCCTTCCTCACCTTCCCCACTCCCCATACCCGCCGCCAAATCTTCACAAACATCACCCTCTTCCTCACCACCGCCACCGCCCCCCTTGCCCCCCTCCTCTACTACTTCTACCACCACCCCGACGCTTTCTGGACCCGCATCAGCCAAGTCGGCCCCACCACCTCCAACAGTTTCCTCGACAACTACCTCACTAGCCTCGCCATGCTCTGGCCTCAAGGCGACCCCTACTGGCGCTTCAACATCCCTAACCAACCAATTTTCACCTTCCCCCTCGCCTTCTGTGCCCTCCTCGGCCTCCTCCACCTCCTCCGCGCCTACCGCCACCACCACCAACCAACCCAATTCCCCCACCCCTTCACCACCCTCTTCCTCCTCGCCAACACCCTCATCATGCTCCTCCCCACCGCCCTCGCCAGCAACGAAATTTTACCCAGTAACCTCCGCGCTATCGGCCTCCTCCCCTTCATCTACATCTTCCCCGCCCTCGGCCTCACCCACCTCCTCGGCCTCATCCTCCCCCTCCTCGCCGATTTAGGCCGCATCGCCACCATCCCCAACTACAGCCGTGGCCCCGGCCAACCACTCCCCCCCACTCCCCGCCAACTCCTCCCCTACACCCTCATCATCCTCCTCTTCACCCTCACCAGCTACACCGCCCGCGCCTACCACCACGACTGGGCCAATCGCACCGACCTCTTCTACGAATCAGATGCCGATCTCACCGCCCTCGCCGCCTATCTTGACGATCATCCTCCCAACGGCGAACTTTACATCACCGCCCTCCACGACAAACACCCCACCTTCGCCTTCCTCTCCGATTATTACGGCCAAACCAACTGGCTTCCCGGCACGGGCGCCACCCTCGTCATTCCCCCCACTGGCCCCGCCACCTACGCCTATCCCCACAGCGCCCCCCCACCAGATTGGCTCACCTCCCACCTCCAACCCAGCCAAACCATCACCTCCCACCTCGGCCCCGATGGCCAACCCGCCTTCTCCCTCTTCATCCAACCCCAACCACCCGCCTACACCATCCCCAACATCCAAGTCGTCAATCTCGGCAACATCGTTTTCCTCGAAGGCCACGCCTTCACCCCACCTGCCACCAGCCAAGACCCCCTCACCGTTCGCCTCTACTGGCGCATCGCCCAAACCTTAAACAACAATCTACTCACCTTCATCCATCTTGAAGATGAATGGGGCCACCGCTGGAGTCAAGTGGAAACGGCCGTTTTCCCCACCCCCCACTGGCAAGTTGGGCAACGTGTCGTCCATGACCTCACCATCCCCCTCCCGCCCGGCCTCCCCCAAGGCAGCTACACCCTCCGCTTCGGCTTCTTCGACCCCGATAATGGCAATCGGCTCTCCGTCTTAGATCGTGAGGGCCGCTTCGCTGGCAGTAGTTACCCCCTTCTAACCACCTATCTACCGGCCAGACCCATGCCGGCAACCATGCCTGTCCCCCCTTATCCGCTTAATCAACCAGCGCGGCCTAATTTGATGCTGCTGGGGTATGGCCGAGGGGGCTCCCAAATCGCCAACGGTGCCAGCTACCCCCTCTCCCTCTGGTGGCAAGCCGATTCTACCCAACAACCCGCCCTCATTCGCTTCGAACTAATGCCTCCCGGCAACCGCCCCGGCCGCATCCTCCTCAACACCCATCCCGTCCACGACACCCTCCCCTTCGCCGCTCTCACCACCCCCCAATTCTTCATCGACCATCACAACATACCCATCCCCCTAAACATACCCGCTGGCGATTACAACCTCCAACTACGCCTCCTCGCCGCCGATAACAGCACCCTCACCACCGCCAATCTCGGCCCTCTCACCATCCTCAACCTCGAACGTCAATTCACACCCCCCGCTGATGCCATCCGCTTCCCCGCCACCTTTAGCGATGAAATCGCCCTCCACGGCTACACCCTCACCCCCCACGACGACAACCACCTCACCCTCAACCTTATCTGGCACAGCCTCCGCCCCGCCACCCACGATTACACCGTCTTCGTCCACCTCCTCAATCCCGACGGCACCTGCTGTTTTTGGCAACAAGACATCATGCCCCAACAAAACAACTACCCCACCACTCTCTGGCTCCCTGATGAATACATCACCGATACCTACATCATCCCC
>DATHYN010000171.1:0-3049 GCA_035459145.1 Anaerolineae bacterium
ATCACCACCCTCGGCCAACGATTACTCCGATCCTGCCGCAACTTACGCCAACTATCCTGATAAACCGCTAAACTTTCATAAACCATAAAAACACTCCATACCCCTATTGTAAACAAAACAGAAAACTTCTCCAATACCCTCGGCATCTCCGCCTAACACCCCCACAAGGCATTGTGCCCCCTCCCCCGCACAATGCCTCCCCTATTTGTTACCCTTACCCTACTAAATCACCCCCTAGCCCCCTTCGAGGGGGCGCCACATATAGCCCGATGCGTTCACGCTCGGGCGGGGCCACCCCACCCAAACCTTCTCCTTCACCAACACCCCCTCTCCTCACCAACACCAAAAAATCCCCCCCCAATCCCCAATATCCGCGTCAAATCCCACCAAACATCCCCTTTACCAACCCCTAGACAAATAAAAAATCAGTCAAATCTGCGTACCTACCCAATCAAACCACCCCCTGCCTCAAACCTCTACCCCATACCCCAATCACTGGCAAAACGTACAACAAACACCCCGCTTCACCCACCCCACTCCGCTACAATACCTCCATGAAACCAATTAACAAAACAAACCATAGCTTCATCGACCTAACCCATCACCTCCTCCACAACCCCACCACCACCCAATGGCACCAATGGCACATCACCCCCATCACCGGCGGCATGAACAACCTAATCTACCGCCTCACCCACCAACAAGAACACACCCCATACGCCCTCAAATTGATGAAACGGGACGTCCGCCGCCGCGGCTGGCACGAATGGCAAACCCTCGAGACCCTACGCCTCGCCAACCTCCCCCTCGGCCCCACCCCCCTCTACTACAACAACACCCACTTCCCCACCATGGTCGTCGTCCAACAATGGCTACCTGGCACAGTCACCACGGCCCACCCCACCACCCACCACCCCCTCCTCACCTTCTTCACCCAACTACACACTATCACCCCGCTAACACCCCCCTCCCCATCGACTACCAGACGACCCTCACCGCCTACCAACCAGCCGATATGGCCACCCTCATCCACAACCAATACAACGCCATCCCCACCACCCATCACCACGACCAATCACAATGGGCCCTCGCCCAAATTGAACGCTTCAATCGCCCCCCCTGGCCACAACCACAACCCGCCCTCGGCCGCGGCGACAACAACATCCTCAACTTCATCCGCACCAACAACCAATGGTGGGGCATCGATTGGGAATACAGCGGCTGGTCCGACCCCGCCTTCGACCTAGCCGAACTAATGGCCACCCCCTCTTGGCTCGACCTCCCCCGCCACTTCTGGCTCAACTTCCTCGACCAATACACCACCCACATGAAATCCCCACCCAACTTCCAACAACGCGTCTTCTGTTACTACCACCTATTCCTCATCTGGTGGGCCCTCCGCTTAGAACGCGCCCTCTACGAAATCCCCTTAGGCCAAGATGACCGCCTAGCCACCCGCCCCCCCAACTGGACCCAGCAATTAGAAACCAACCGCCAACGCTACTACCAATTACTACACACCCTAACCGCACCCTAACCAACCCTTACATCGGCTTAATCAATTATCGAACTCAGGTTACCTAACCCCGCACGTACCCCAAAACCCGATCCCTCACCCCCTCAACCCGTTCCCGCCCCGCCATAAAATCTAACGTCAACGGCCACTGCTCTCCATTCGCCAACAGCAACGCCACCCGATAACTACTTTTCACCTCCGGCCCCGACACCTCTTCCACCACCACATCACGAATCTCATGAAATGGCACCTCTCCACTACGCCGCCCAAATAATCCCCAATACCGCCACCGCATTACCCCCCGCAACGAATCAAATTCATAAACCGATACCTTCACCACCGCCACCACCAAGCCCCCAATCACCACCACTAAACCCACCCAAACAATAAACGCTCCCCAACTCTCCCTCGGCCCTCCCCCCACCCACCACCACCCCAAACACAACACCACAAACGCCAACACCAACCCCCACCGCAACGGCGCACACCGCACAATCAACGTCCCATTCTCTTCCTTCACCTTCATCTCAACACCACGCCTATCTCTTCATCAACTTTATTACGCTTATTCACCCCCTACTTCCCCCCCCGAAAAACCTCCCGCCCATGCCATGCAACCGACTCCAAACTCGGCCACAAATCCCTATCCCCTGGCCCCATCAACTCCCGCCCCTTCAACGTTGGCAAATGTCCCGGCAAATTCTCCCCCGCTAACAAATGTGGCGATAACTTAATCTGATAACGCTTGTTCATGCCCATCATCCCTTCATCAAACGCCCAATGGCACAACCGGCACAACGCAATCCCATTCCGTGGATCATCATTATAACTCACATGCCATGGAATAATATGGGCCGCCATAATCGCCGTATGCCCCTCATCCGTCACAATGCGTAAACCGCAAAACGCACATCGTTGATCATATGTCTTAACAATCGCACGCCGAAACCCTTGATCACGAACAGGTTCAGCAATCAACAACTCCTCTTTCGATTCATGCAGCAGCTTCGCCTTCGCCGACCCCTTCGCCTGACTTAATAACAACTCACTATATTCAAACGCTTGCTCATTCACCACCACCTGCTCCCATATCGCGCCCCGCACTTCCGCCGCAAAATGCGTTTCAATTAATACCTCTCGCAATGCTTGCCGCCCCTCCTGCAAAGACAACCAATAAAACAACCCTTCATCCAACTTTGCCCCAAAAAAGCCCGTCTGCAATGTGTTAATCGATTGAATCGAGTTAGCCCTCAACAATCCTTCTTGACCCTCTTTAGGCAACAAACCCCACCAATAACGCTTACCAACTTTCTCACTCTTCAAATGAAAAAATGGCGTCGCTACATTTCCCCGCTTATCTGGTGGCATTGCCACCTCCCAATACTTCCCAAACAACTCCCGCAAATCCAAAACCAACGGAATCAAGTTCGTATTCACAATCCCCAATGCGATCATATCAACTACCGCTAACAATAAACAAGGCTTATGCGGCGCTCTACCCATCACCACCCTCGGCCAACGATTACTCCGATC
>DATHYN010000172.1:0-3207 GCA_035459145.1 Anaerolineae bacterium
CTTATAGGTTCTTATTACTTTTCATCTGTTAAGGTGCTCGCCAACGAGCGAAAAAAATAGCTCCCGACGATTCTTTGTCGCGAACTTTTATCATCTCTTTCGTTTTTATCAGTGTTTCACTTGGCGTGATTACAACTTCTGCTGGCTACCGACTTACTATTCTATCACAATCTCATTGTCTGTCAAGACTAATTTTCAAATTTGTTTTTGCTTTTCGCAATTACTTTTTTTGAATTTCGCTTGCCATTTATTTTGATTGTAAGTTACTCTTCAGTCGAGCGGATATAAATTATAGCACACCGAGTTTATATGTCAATACCTTTTTGAAAATTGGTCAGATTCGTTTTAGGTCCCTTTTCTTTACACAATTAATATCACTATCCATCGACATCTATTATCAAATCTACTACAATCAACAATCCAAATTTACCAACTAATATCTTAGAAAGGAACGAACCTACTCATGACCCAAGCAATCATCTACCTCCACGGCTTTACCTCCTCGGCCCACGCCACCAAAGCCCAATTCCTCACCCAAAAATTCAATAACAACCCCCTCTACCAATTCCACCCCCTCCCCCTCACCCCCACCCCACGCGACTTCGAATACATGACCATCAGCGGTAACATCAATCGCCTCCGTCACTACATCACCACACATAATCATCAAAATCCCATTCTCATCGGTAGCTCCATGGGCGGCCTTGCCGCCCTCAACTACGCTCACCGTTTCCCCCACATCCAACACCTCATCCTCCTCGCCCCCGTCCTATCCCTCCCTACCAATAACCCTATCTACCAACAGTTCTTCAATAATAAAGAAACCGCCACCCCCATCATGCATCACGGTTTCAACCAAACTCTCACCCTCCAACACCATTTTCTTCATGATGGCCAACTCTACCAGACACCACCAGCACCAACTGCCCCCATCACCATCATCCACGGCCGCCAAGACCCCATCGTCCCCTTCGCCGCCAGCCAAAGCTATGCCCACCAACATCCCAACCAAGTTACCCTCCATCCCATCGACGCCACCCACGACATTAACGACCACCTCCCCTTCATTTGGCAAACCCTTCAAACGCTCCTCTAACTCCCCAAACCCGACAAAAGTCGTTTCCACCACCACCACAATTCATTACAATACTATCCATAAACATCAAGGAGAAACAAAATGACAACTAATTACACCTTAATCCCCCATCTGCCTACCCAAACCCCCACGGATGCCAAACCAACACCTATCTACGATGATACCTATCAACGCCTTATTCTCTTCCACTTCCCCCCCTCGGCTGGCCTCACCGAACACCAAGCCCCCTACCCTGTCAACATCCAAATCCTCACCGGCAGCGCCACCGTCACCGTCGGTGACGACAAACACACCATGACAGCCGGTAGCTGGCTCCAACTACCCCCCACTCTCCCCCACAGCATCTTCGCCCAAACCGATCTCACCATGCTTCTTCAAATTATCAAAACCAACCAATGATTAACTCCCCCCTCAACTAACTACGCCCACCCCTCTCGTTTCTTTTTCTTCTTCGGCATCTCCACCACCGCCGCTTCACGCAAACCCGCTTCCGTGATCCGTAACCGAATGACTCCTTTGAAATCCTCCGGATCAGCCACTTCTCCCTTGCGTAAAATCTCAATATAACCAGCTATCGCCTGCTGTTTGCACATCAACCGTAGCCGTGACAATAACGTTTGCCATTGATCCGTCAAAATCGCCATCGCCACATCTTCCGGACGCACCTTGCCTTCCAAGCCCGCTTCCGCGCACATTGTTAACAACGTATACCGTACTTCTTCATCACTTACTTTCCGCGGTTTCCGCGGTTGTTTACCAGATTTCTGTTGTTTATTCATAATAGAATTGTACTGCCAACCCCTCCCAAAAGTCAAAATCTCCCCAAAAACATGATATATCCCGCTTTGGCTAACAAAATCGTTACAGCACCGCTCTCTCACTTGCCCCCAACACCAAACTTTCGTACACTATGCTTATGATGAATAAACAACAAACGATCAAACAAATTCTCGATACCTGTAAAAATATCGCCGTCGTCGGTTTTTCCTCCAAATCCGCCCGCGCTGGCTACTATGTTCCCGCCTACCTGCACGAACGGGGCTACAATATAATCCCCGTCAACCCCAACCTCACTGAAGCCCTCGGCCAAACCGCCTACCCTGACCTCGCCAGCATTCCCACCCCCGTCGACCTCGTCCTCTTCTTCCGCCGCAGTGAAGACATTCCCCCCTTCATCCCCGATGCCATCGCTATCGGCGCCAAAGCCATCTGGCTCCAACTCGGTATCATCAACCAACAAGCCGCCCAACAAGCCCAAGACGCCGGCCTCCTCACCGTCATGGACGCCTGCGCCCTCGTCGAACACCGTAAGCTCTACTAAACCCCTACCCCCCAATACGCACCATCGCCCCATCACTACCAACGTAAGAAGAACCACTAACCAACCCAAAATCAAACCCATTGACTACCCTCACCTGCAACCTGTCATACTGCTCAACCTCGTCATATTCAGCCGCAACAAGCTCTTCAATATCGTCAAGCAACCGCTGACAATCTCCTCGATATCGGTCACACGACATCGTCACCCAACCCGTAATAATCAAAATATTCGTCCCCCCACCATTACTCCATATCGTTCTCGACTCAATATGTAAATAATTGATATCAAATTCAGCCAAAATAGCATCTTGTAACTCAGCAATTGATGTTGGCACCACATTGACTGTCCCCCCAACCTCCTCCGTACCCATTAACGTTAGCCCCGCACAACCTAAATAAGCAAAAATGACCACACCCACAATGCCATACATAAAACGCTTATGCAAAACGGGTAAATCAGGCAAAGAAACCACCTCTTGTTCTGGCTGAACCCGAATCACATACGTCCCCAACAACAAATCATGAGCCCCTTGCCGTGTCGTTCGATTAAAAATAAATCCATACAGCAACAACAAGATACTTATAAACACAACCATATTAATCATTGTCGCCACCAACCAAAAAGCTGATTCGACCACGGCCCAACCATTCAACATCAAAATCAAACTCAACACCACGGCCCGCGCCGTCGCCCTCGGCCAACTCAAATACTCATAATTCTTATCCACCACCGCCACCCCCAACAACCGCTTACCCACCGTCTGTCCCCGCCTCTGCTCCGAATTCCCATA
>DATHYN010000173.1:0-60568 GCA_035459145.1 Anaerolineae bacterium
CCCACCGAACAAACCGCCCGCCAACAACGTGACGACGCCCTCGCCCAACGCATCCTCAACCAAGGCCTCCCCGCTTTTGTCGATTTCTGGGAAAATATCCCCCTCTTCGCTTCTCAAAAACAACTCCCACCTTCTACTCAAGACCACCATCGCCAACTTCGCCTCCAAAACAACCCCCTCGGCCTCGCCAACTCCCTCCGCGGCATGGGCACCGGCCAACAACCCAACCTCTGGCCCCATCTCCCCACTCTCAACCTCCCCACCCACCTCATCGCCGGCGCCCTCGACACCAAATTCGTCAATCTCAACCAACAAATGCACGCCCAACTTCCCCAATCCACCCTCACCATCATCCCCCAAGTCGGCCACACCACCCACCTCGAAGCCCCCCACCAATACACCAACCATATCCATGCCCTCCTCCTCCCCCCTACCTAAACATCTCTTTCTCTCCGACCAACACCAACTATCTCAGCACCCCCTACATCCTCAATGTTTATACCCTACATAAAGTATCCTCTTGCTTATGAAAGCATAAAGCAGTATCCTATACTTTATTAACCTAAGTTCGACAATTCCCCCCCTCCTCCCAACGTCATTTCGAGCGCAGTTTAATCCGCCCCACACTCAATAAGCCTCACCCCTAAATCAAGGATTAAACGAAGTCAAGAAATCTACCCTAACAACACATTAATCAACTCATCCACAGGTTTAATTCATTACCGAACTCAGGTTTATTACTAAAAGAATTATTTTACACTAAGGATCACTATGCCCACATTAATCAAGTTCCCCTCTAATATACGCCACACTATCCTCTTATTACCCTTACTAATCCTACTTTTTGCTGGTTGCTCAACCACCACAACCGCTCCCCCACCACCCTCGGCCACCCCACCACCCACAACATCCCCCCTACCAACCCGTGACCCCAACACCATTTACCTACGCATCGCCACCTACCCCGATAACAGCAACGCTTACTACATCGCCCTGCTTGAACAATCCTTGACCCAAGCTGGCTACCAATTTGAAATCGACCGCACCCAACCTCTGCCCCAAACCCGCGCTGTCGAAATGCTCAACAATAATGAACTCAGTTTAATGCGTCTTATCCAAAGCGCTGAACGAGACGAAACTTACCCCTCAATTTCAGTTAATTTAACCGGGGGCTTAATGGGACAACGTGTTTTCCTTATCGCCCCCCAAACACAATCAACGCTTAACACCGTCCAAACCTTAGAAGATTTTCGTGCTCTCAATCTAGTTGGTGGCTTTGGTGCCAACTGGTTTGATACCAAAGTCTGGGAACTCAATCAACTACCCTATACGGAAGTAAGCGGTGAATGGCGCAAAATCTACGGCATGATTGCCAACGGTAACCGTGGTATCGACTACTTCTCTCGCGGTGTCTCCGAAATCGTACCTGAAGCTGAAGAAAACCCTGAACTCGCCATCGAATCCCAACTTCTCTTCATCTATGAACGTGATTTCCGCTTCTACCTCAGCCAATCCGGCCTTCCCTACCAAGCCCAACTCCAAGATGCCCTCCAACAAGCCGAAGACAGTGGCCTTATCAATGAACTTGTTCAAGAATATTGGGCCTCCGATTTGCAAGCCCTAGACATCAATAATCGCACAAAAATACACTTAGAAACACCCCAATAACAAACCCTACCTTTCCCCCTTCTTCCCCCTCTCCGCGACCTCGTAGCTTTCCTAACCATTCCCTTCCAACCACCAACACCTCACAAAAAAGCTACGAGGTTTACCCGTGCCAGCCCTCCGTAATGACGCGGCATTGTGCGCCTAACATCCCTGAAAACTTCGTATCTCCTCTCGCACAATATCTTGCCCTGAGCTTGTCGAACGGGCCGCGTCCCCCCTAACCTAACCTCTCTCATAACCTCCCCTCGGCCTCCCCCCCCTTTCTCCCTACCCTAAAACGCCAACATCCACCGCATCTTCGCCTCAATCGCCTCAATCGTCGGCAACACCGCATTCATCAACCCCACATTAAACGGCACCGGTACCGCCGGCATCGTCAACCGCTCCACCGGCGCATCCAAATCCAAAAACGCCTCGGCCACCACCGTCGCCGCAACCTCCGCCCCAAAACCAGTCACCCCAATATCTTCATGCACCACCAAACAACGTGACGTCTTCCGCACTGACGCCAATACCGCCTCCTTATCCCACGGCATCAACGTGCGCAAATCAATCACTTCCACACCCGCCCCCACCTTCTCTGCCGCCATATGACACCGCTCCACCATCGCCCCCCACGTTACCACCGTCAACTCATCCCCCGTCGTCACCATATGCGCCTTCCCAAACGGAATCACATACTCATCCCCCGGATATGGCCGCCGTGCCCAACCCGCATCCAACTGCGCCCGATGCTCAAAGAAAATCGTCGGATTCTCGCTCCGCAACGCCGAGCGTAACAAACCAACCGCATCCGCCGCGTGTGCGGGAAACGCCAACTGCCACCCCACCGCGTGCGTATAAATCGACTCACTCGTCACGCTATGCCACGGATCACCAATCTTCCGCCCAAACCCCACCGGAATCCGCACCACCATCGGCGTCGCAAACCGATTGGCCGTCCGCCAACGCACCGTCCCACAATTATTGATCTGCTCCATCGCCGGATCCGCATATTTACGGAACTGAATCTCCGGCACCGGCCGCAAACCGGCCGCCGCCATCCCCGCCGCTCGGCCAATAATCCCCTCCTCCGATAAACTCGTATCAAACACCCGCCCCGCCCCATACTTCGTCTGCAACCCCATCGTCGCCGTATGCACACCTCCCTTCGCCCCCACATCTTCCCCAAATACCAACACCCGATCGTTCAATTCCAACTCCACATCCAACGTCCGCCGCACCGCCTCTACCATATTAATCCGACGTGGCTCTGGCGGATGTTCATCCGTCCGTCCTGCAGGCATCACAATCCCCTCCGACGCCAACCCACCTACTTGCGCCGGTTGATCCGCCTCCGCCCACACAAATCGCATCGCCTCGGCCGGCGCCGGCTCCGCCTGATTCTTGGCCGCCTCCGTCGCCGCTTCCACCGCCGCTTCCGCCTTCGCTTTCAAATCAGACCACTCCTCCACACTCATGACCTCCGGCACCAACGCTTCCTCAATCGCCAACAACGGATCCCGCGCCCGCTCATCCGCTAACAACCCCTCCGATTTATATGCCTGATTATCATGCCCCGAATGCCCCGACAACCGTGGCACCACCAACCGCAACATCGCCGGCCCCTCCCATTGCCGTACATAATCAATCGCCTCGGCCACCAACGCCCCCGCCTCGGCCGGATCACTCCCATTCCCCTCCCAAATTTTCAAATTCTTAAACGAAGCTAAATTCTCCGCAATATTCGCCCCCGGCGTTTGCGCCGGACTCGTTACCGAAATCGCATACCCATTATCCTCTATAAGGAAGAGCATCGGCAATTTTAGCGTTGTCGCCATTGTCAATGACGCCCAAAAACCGTTCGTCGCCACCGAACCATCTCCCCCAAATACAACCACCATCCCCCCTTTAACCTCCGCTTGCCCCAAAACATCGTGCCGATACTGCAACGCTTGGGCCCAACCGGCCGTGGGCGTATACTGTGACCCCACATCCCCACCCATCGGAATCACCGTCGCCCCCTCCCGTCGTGGCATATTAAAGACCACCCCCACATCACGCCCTCGGCTCACCCCGCCCACACGCGCCATATCCGACGCCATCGCTTCTTCCACCGTCAATCCCGTCCCCAACATAAATGGCCGCGACCGATAATACACCCCCGCCGCATCATACTTATGGCGCAATAACTGACTCACTAAAATCTGCCCCAACTCATGCCCCCGTGCCGAAAATTGATATGTCACCAACCCCGCTGGGCTTAGCTTGTTTTCTTGTAATAAATCAATATGCCGCGACGTCAACGCCAACCGCGCCACCTCACGCCAATCATAACTTGCTGACAATTGCTTACCCATATCCATCTCCTCTAACCTGCTTTTTATTATCAATAATACAATTCTAACTTAATACTTCGTAACATAACCTGAACTCGACAATTCACAGTCCCCCTCCAAACGTCATTTCGAGTGGAATTTTACCCGCCCTCCACCTTTAGAACCGACCAATCATCAAAGGGTAAAATGGAATCGAGAAATCTACCCTAACACGACTCTAACCAACACTTACATCGGCTTAATTATCGAACTCAGGTTAACATAAATTTTCTCAACTTCCAACAGACAGAAGAAGTATTAAAAACTTTGTTTACAAACCATTTACAAAATCGCAACCCAATCAGGGCTGTCTGTCATACCTGCGGAGGCAGGTATCCACTCCTAAAATCTCCTTTAAATTCGCCTTGTTTTCCGCAAAACGCATTCTCCGCTAATCCTCGCCAAACCCGTGACTTTTACTAACCATTCTCTCACTTACTCCTATAAAGTAGCATCGCCACCAATAGCAACCGACTTATCCCCAAATTCATGCTTTAAATACTTTCGTAATAACTTAATTGCCGCCAATAATTGTACCTCGGGAACTTATTATCGACGACATATCCCCTTATTCTCCCCCTAAACATGTTAAATACTTTACATGTATAACGCTCTATAGGACAAAAGTGTCATACAAAAATCCTTGAAAATGCGATTTTTATGTTATAATAATATGTAGTATGAGAATGTAAATTAGTAAAAAATCTTTTATTCCCTTCATTAATCCCCCCCAACTATTATTGATTAACCCTAAACAGAGGCGGTAATTATGCAATTTTTCAATCGCATCCTCAATTTTAAACAATCTGACAAAAACAAGGGCCAAGCTATGGTAGAATTTGCTCTGGTCATCATTGTTATGTTGCTTTTTGTTTTTGTTGTTATTGAAGGAGCTCGTCTTCTTCAAGCTTGGGTCACTATCCAAAACGCCGCCCGTGAAGGGGGACGTTATGCTATCACTGGTCAATCTGACCCTGATTGTGCCGCCTATGTCCCTCCTTGTGACGACCCCCGCGTTGAAGCTATTTCTAACGTTGTTGTCGCCAACATGGTCGGTCTCAACATCGCTGATGAACAAGGTTGGGGCAATGCTGGTGATTACACCATTGAAGTCCATACCCCTAACGAACTCACCCCTGACCCTGGTGATTGGCGACTTAACGATGCTGGTAATCCTGGTCAACCTGTTCTTGTTCGTGTGACCTACTTTGCCACCACCTTAACCCCCTTCTTCGAATTACTTAATGTTGAAGCACCTACTTTCCAATTAAGCGCTCAGGTCATCATGAATAACGGGGAATTCCTCCAAGTTAGTAACACCCAAACCTATAATGATGCCCCCGATGTCCCCCCTCCGCCCACCGCTGGCCCACCAGCTGTTGATGTTAATATTGAAAAAGTAACCAACGTCAACCCTGCTATTGAAAATGACCCCTACAACTATATCCTCACCATCACCAATATTGGTGCCATCAAAGCCACTAATGTTGTTATTACTGATGTGATCCCCGCTGAATTAACGGTTTTAGGTACAACTCATACCAGTGGCGTTAACAGCTGTTTAACCAATGGCAATACGGTCACTTGTGATATCGATTATGTCCTCACCAGTGATAGCCACGAAATCAACATCGAAGTCCTCCCCACCCTCGGCGGCGGTGACGCCATCACCATCACCAACACCGCTTTGGTCAGTAGCCAAAGTTTTGATGTCAATCTAGATAATAATACCTCGACCATTTCCACTACGGTGGTCCCGATTCCTACTGAAGCGGACTTGTCTGTTAGCAAAAGTTCCTCCAATAACCCCATCATCATTGACACCGACTTCTCTTATTCCATTTCCGTCTTTAATTACGGTTTAGCCGCCGCGCCTAATGTCGTCGTTACCGATACATTACCCGCTGGTGTAACATATCAAGGTAGTGTCCCCCCTGCCGCATGTACTTACAGCATCGGGACGAACACAGCCATTTGTAATTTAGGCAACTTAGCCCGTGATGAGGCTGGCTCTGTCTTGCTCAATGTAACCGCCCCCGGAACGACCGGCTTTATCACCAATACCGTCTCTGTCGGCAGTGATGCCCCTGACCCCGATCTCTCTGACAACACTTTCTCCCTTTCCACAGAGGTCATCCCTGAAACAGTCGATCTCGCTGTCACTATCAGCGATTCCCCTGACCCTGTCCCTGCTGGTGAACCACTCAACTTGGGCGTCATTGTTAGCAACTCCCCGAACTTAGGTACGGCTAATAACGTTGTCCTTACTATCCAATTATCACAATATGTCACCTATACCTCCGCCTCCCCAACCCAAGGTAGTTGTAGCTTATCGGGGACAACCTTAACCTGTAATTTAGGCTCCATTAGCCCCAGTGGCGCGGTCGCTGTCCCCATCATCGTTGTCCCCTATCAAACGGGTACAATCATTACCCAAGTCGCTGTCACCAGTGACGAAATCGAAGATGATAACAGCGACAATACCGATGTCGAAGTCACCAGCGTTCAACCCAACTCCGATCTCGTGATCTCCAAAAATGTTGATAACCTATCCCCGAATGTGGGTGATACCGTTCGCTACGCCATTGTGGTCTCAAACTTTGGCCCTTCTGATGCTGGCAATGTTGTCGTCTTCGATGATGTGCCTATTGAAATGAACCTCACCAGTGCCAATAGTACCCAAGGTACTTGTTCTATTAATGGCAACGAAGTAACCTGCTATTTAGGTAGCATCCCCGTCAATGGCTCGGCCTCTGTTTACATCTTCGCCGTCCCTGTTCAAGTTGGCACCATCACCAATGAAGCCACCACTTGGAGCAACAACTACGACCCGAACGTCATCAATAATACAGATGATGTTGTACTCACCGCCAACAGTGGCTCAAACCCGTACATTACCCTTATCCCCACTTGTGGTGAACCAGGTGACCAAATCTTACTCCGTGGCTTCCTCTGGGCGACCAATGGTGCCAAAATTGTTAATACATATTGGAATCCCACTGGTAGTAACATACAATTGGATGCCTATCAAAACACACAACCGAGCTGGACGCGTAACATCACCATCCCTATGGGTGTTGCCGATGGCGCTTATATCATCCGTTCGATTCGGTCCGGGAAGGTCGCTGAATCAACCTTCACTATCCCCTGCCCCTCACCTAATATCGAAGTCGCTCCTTTCTCCGTTATCACCCCCACAATTCCTATCACCGGCGTCGAAGAATACACCCCCATCCAATTCTTCATCACCTACTCCAACAGCGGCTCTATCGACATCAATAGCCAATTCTTCTTAGCCATGTACGATAGCCCTGACCCCGCCCCCATCACCACCACCACCTTCATCTCCGATGAATTTCGTATCTCCACGTTAGCCGCTCGTAGCTCACTCGGCGCAGGCGAGCTAGTCTCCCAAACAATCTGGATCCCCGGCCTCGAAGGCGTTGGCGACCACGACATCTACTTCTTCGCTGATACCACCGATACCGCTCTAGAACGGGATGAAGTCGATAATATCTGGGGTCCGTATACTATCAGCGTCATCACAGGTACCAACCCCATCACCGTCACCCCCACCCCCACTGGTCAACCCACTGGTACACTTGGCGCTATCGCCGGACAGGTCTTTATTACCGGTCCTGGTGGTCAGCTAATCCCCCAATCAAATGCTGAAATCAAGCTATTTGATCAATCAGATGGCAGTTTGGTTACCAGCATGTTATCTAATGAAGATGGTATCTATATATTCGCTAACTTACCTGCTGGTACCTATACGATTAATGGCTGTCTTAACTTAGATGGTAATAATCTCGCTTATACGGTTACTGGCGTTATCCTCAATCAAGGAAGTGGTGAGGTTCGCGATCTCTTCCTTGAAGAAGAGGGTATCAACTATTTCTGTCTGTAATGCTTATTGTTTACATTTAGAGGTCCTATGCATAATAAAATTGGAAAACTCCCACGCTCCATCATTTACACCGTGTGGTTCATGCTCATCATTCCCGTCATATTGATTGGCTACCAAGCTCAAGCACACCCCGCTCCAAATAACTTGAGTTGGAGCACCCCCATGTACGTCTCCACCAATGCCAACAATGGGGCCTTTATCCCTAACCTCGTCATCGATTCTACAGGGCATCACAGCATCATATACACCCAGCGTGTTGGCTCAATTAGCAACCCCTATATCGCTACCTCTGGTAATGGCACCTCTTGGAGCACACCAGCAGCTGTCTATCAAAGTGATACCAACTCCTATGAAGCCAAAGCCGTGATCGATAATAATGATATCATTCATGCGATTTGGCGGGTTGAAGGGGCTTCTCTCGATCAAATCTACTACTCCAACTCAACCCGCTGGGATGCTGGCGATCCCCCTGTTATGATTCGCTTCACTTTTGGCGAAAACAACAAACTAGCCTCCCCCAACATCGCTGTTGACCCCGAAGATGGTACCGTGCACGCCGCTTGGGTGATCGTCGAAAATAGCGTTGGTAAAGTCGAACATAGTCTTTCTTTTAACAATGGTGCGAACTGGCAAGCCCCTACTGTTCCCGCTAACTCCGCTGACCAATCAGCCGTTGACGTTACCATCGCCATCACCATCAATGAACTTCAACAACATATCGTCCATATCGCTTGGCAAGAAAATATCTTAAACTTAGAAACATCAACCCTTGCCCGTAAAGTTATTTATCAACAAGGGCGTGTCAACGGTACCAACATCGACTGGAACGGTTTATCCCACGTCTTCTTCGAAGATGACCCCAATCCATATATCAAACCACAACTGCTTGCTGACGGAGCTGACCTGCACATTGGCTTCACGCGCCGTAATTCGCTTAGTGAACAATATGCATTTTACTCCTTCTTAGGTGATGGTCTCATTTGGGATACACCTACCCAAATCAATCCCACCGCCTTAGCTGTGAACGATTTAGATCCTAACGCCTTATCAACAAGTCTTATTCGCTGTGATGGCGCTTTACATATGGCTTATCATGGTATGGAACCAGCTAGTATTAACCAAACAGAACGCATTTGGGTAACTCAAAAAAGTGAAAGTGGTAGCTGGGCGCTATCATCAGCCGCCACAGCCACCGATGCCCGTTATATCAACCCCTCTTTTGCCTGTTATGATGATAGCTTATATATGGCGGTCGAACGGATCGTTTCCACCGAACTGCAAAACCACCAAATTTACTATATTGCTGGGTCTGGGAATATCACCTATATGCCCAGTATCTTTAACAAATAAGATATATGAGTCGTTTGGAATGGATCCTCGGTGGCATTTTAGCTATTTTACTCGTAGCTATAGTTGGTGTCTTAACCATCTTCTTTTTCCGCTCGGCCAACCCCGATGATCAAGAAACAAGACCAATCGACCAGTACACGGCCCAATCAGCCTACCAAATTGCCCTCCCCATCGCCCAACAATGGCAGGCTGATGCCCAACTCTTATCCGCTAACGTTAGCTGGCCTCGTGGCCCTCAATTTGCCGTTGGCGATGGCCACTGGGGCTTCACCTTTTACTCACCTAGCCAACAAGCAATCGTGATTATCTCCACCATCGGTACCCAAGGCCAATTAGTCCGTACCCAAACAATTAATCGCCAACTCAACCTCGCATCCGTTGCTGATTGGCCTCTTGATAGTAACAGTGCCCTAGCCAAGTTTTTTGAATTTGGTGGCCAAGATTTCTTAGATGATCAAGGTGAAGCCGCTTTATTGCTAACCCTTAATACCAATCCAACCTTAACTTGGACAGGACAACTTATGGATCGTGAAGCATTACGCTCCTTTCAACTAAAATTTGATGCCCGCACTGGCGACATTATATCAGTACAACAAGCACCGGCTTCTCAACCACAACCGGTAACCACCCCCTAATGATGGAGAAATAAAACCCTCTTTTTTGTTATCCTTAATCTATATAGTCCTTATTTATCATTTATTTATAACTTTTATCTGTTATAATGAAAACAATAGCAAACAAACAGAAAAGTATCTGCTCTTCATCTGTTAGCCCAAAGGAGGCTGTAAACATGAAAAAATGGCTACACGCTCATAAATCCGAAAACGGGCAAAGTCTAGTCGAAACGGCTCTATTTTTGCCCATCTTATTATTACTGTTGGTTGGGGTCGTTGAAGTTGGTAATCTGATGATTACTCAAAATCGCGTCACCACCAGTGCTCAAACAGGTGCTGCTTATGGTGCCAATCACTACGTCCATGAAGATTGGGCTGGTACCGTTAACGCCATGACGGTCGCTTCTAGTAACAGTATTACTGAAATGCTAGATCTAGACCCAGCCCACTGGGATATGTGGTCATTCCACGCCAAAGTGAATGATGCCGGTGATGGCTTTGACTTCTTTGAATTTTCCCATGGGCATGGCAACCAAACCGTTGGCGGAGACGTTGATTGGACAGAGGTACAAAGTGATACGCTCGCCCAATTAAACGCTAACAACGCTAGCGCCGCCAATCTCGAAATTGTGGGCCAACTTAACTTCCATGAAGTAGATACTGTTCTCGGATTTGATTTTTGGCAATGGGCCGGCTTTCAAACCTTACAAGGTTTGACAATTATGCGTGTCGATACCCCCGATGCCTTTGAGTCAGAAACTTGTAACGTTCTGCCCATCGCCATGTATTTTGAGAACTTCTCTCTTTATCCTGAAGATTATAATGAAAATCTAGGTGCCGCTCACTATCCTGGTATTGATCCCATTATTGAATTCCGTGGTGCCAACTTAAATTATCCTAATCCCCCACCGGTATATACCAGTTCTAACAACAGTCAGTTCCCTTACAACTCACCTGGCTGGCATCTTAGCTGGGACGCACAAGAAGGGTATCTCTATCGCCTCCGTAATGGTGAAGGTTCTGGTGGTTTTGGTTGGTTAGCTTGGGATGACCAATATGCTAATGCTAACAAAATCAAGGAAGCATTAACCCCAGGCCCTCCAGGGAATATGACCAGTATTCCGGCCGAGGCGGATGCACCGCCCGATTATCCTCAACTTTATACCAATCAAGCAGATGCATCTGACCATGTTATCAGTGTTAATGATTGGGTCCAAGTTAATACTGGTAATATCGCCGCCGCTGGTACTATTATGGAACAATATTATATCGATACTGAGCAACCTGGTGTCGTTATTATTTATCAAGAAACACGTGCTGGTGGTGGTAACAACCGCGAATATCGTATTCTTAATTTTGCCCTTGTCCGCTTCTATGGACATAAATTATCTGGTAATGACCCCAGTATGGAAATTGAATTCTTACGCTGGACAACACCTAACTGCCAATAATTATAGTTAGCTATCAGGTTTGATTCCCTACTTGTAAAATATGGGGAACCTATATTGTTATAGGTTCCCCCTTACCCATTTTATACCTATTCTTATCTCTATTCATTATTACCTCGTTATTTAGGAGGACTTACATGAGTGATCATCAGGATCCCCAAAGATATCCGGAGACCAATCACACCTCCGAATCTGGGCAAACAATCGTCATTTTGGCCTTTACCCTTATTGGCCTACTTTTATTTGTCGGCTTAGCTGTCGATGTTGGTTTCGCCTTCGCCCGTAGCGCGCAGTTACAATCAGCAGTTGATGCCGCCACAATGGCCGGCTCAACCGAATTACATTTAGGTGTAGCTACCGCTGAAGACCGTGCCGTTCAGTTTATGAATACCAACAATTGGCCCGTTGAAAATGCCGTCGTGTATAGCAGTACCGAAACATATAATGTGTACGGTCTACCCGAATATACGTTCACCGTCACATGGCCAGTTGAACTCTTTTTTATGCGTATTATCAGCTTTAATGAGGTCCCGGTTACTGAATCTGGCTCGGCCGCCTACTACGCCATGACAGACTTATACACCCCCACTGGCAAACGTGACCAAGGTGCCGTTGTCACCGCTGGCCAATTCACTTTCGGTGCCGATAGCTGTACCCAATTAGGTGATGCCGTTACGCCCCGCAAAGCAACCAACTCGACCGGTAATCCCACTTATAGTATTCTCGATGGTACGTATACATACCGTATCCGTATCCCACCTACTTATGAATCAAATACAGGCTCAACACTGCTTGAAGTGCAACTGTTTGACCCAGATGGTTATAACCAGATTCTAGATAATGTCAGCGCTACCCATAGCAACGCTTTTGGTGGGTCTACATTCACCGCTCTCTGTGGGACCAATTATGCCTATAGTTGTAGCCCTAATACAGGCGAAGGCTTCGCCGCCAATATCTACAATCCTGTCTGGCACATTCGTGTTGATGAGGCTTGGGATCCAGGTTGTCCCGGCGCTGTTACCCCTAATGGCGGGTTTAACAATGAAACCGTTTTTGAACTATATGAATACCAAAACAATGGTAGTCGCAATAACTTTTCTCGTTATATAGCCCGTGGGTGGAGTGCTGACCTATTATGGGTCACCCCACGGTCTGGCGATCCGATCGCCCCTACTGATTATGGCAATTTCGTTGTCAATGTATCCACCCTCAGTACTGATGAGTTTGGTTTCCGTTATGTCTATTTAGATGTTTCCGGTGTAGGCTCAACCAAAAATGTCTTCGATATTTTTGCTGCCCCCCCCACTGTCATCGCCACCTATCCAGCCAATGTCAACGAACGAAACTTGCGAATCGCTAATATCCGCTATGCCAACTTAACCGATCCCCGCAATGCCCCCACCTTCTATGGTATGTCTGGTTTAGATATCTTCGCTGTTGGCTATATGCCTGTTTCCTTCTACCGTAGCAGTAATGTAAGCTTCCCCTTAGCCCCTATTGATGACAGTAAAGGTGATTCCCGCTTCTACGCCTCGGCCTTCGACTTCGACAACGGCGCCTCAACCCCCATTCGCTTTAGCCTCGATAGTCTCTCCGATGTCAATGTCGTCGCCACCGCCGTCAACAATAGCCCCAACCCCGCAGCCGGGCAGTTCACCTGTAACAACAGTACGAACTGTGACAATACCTGGTTCTACCCACAAGTACAAATCCCCATCCCTAGCAGTGACTACGGTTTCTACGGTGGTAATCTTTATGTCCAATACACACCTAATAAAGATTCCCACACTTGGTCAATGTCCGTTACCGATGGGAAACCATTCTTGACACGGTAATTAACAAATAACACCCCAAGCCTCGGTTACACATAACCGAGGCTTTTTTTTGCCCCCAGATATGTCAAACTAATTGGTCGCTATCTCTAATGCCCAAGACATTTCTTCACGTACCCGCTCATCCAGCTCGGCCACCAACGCCCTCCGCATCGCCTCCTTACCCGCCTCAACCCCAACCCTCCCCAACGCCCATGCCGCATGCCCCCGCACCAACGGCTCCTCGCTATTCAATAAAGCAATCAAACGTGGCACAACCCGCTCATCCCCCCAGTTCCCGGCCGCCACACATACATTGCGCATAAAACGCCGCCATTTGATACGCTTAATCGGACTCTCTGCAAACCGTTCCTTAAACCCAACTTCATCTAACCACAATAAATCCAATAAAAATGGGGCTTGCCCATCATAACTATCTTCACTATTTGGCCAAAACCCCTCTTCTTCACTAATATTCGCAAATCGATTAAATGGACACACTTCCTGACAAATATCGCACCCATAAATCCAATTCCCAATCAATGGCCGCAAATCACGCGGAATCCACCCCTTAAGTTCAATCGTCAAATAAGAAATACACCGCCGTGCATCTAAAACATATGGCTCAGGAAATGCATCAGTGGGACAAGCAACTAAACAACGTTGACATTGACCACAACTAGGCATCTTACCAATCTCATCAACTACCAAGGGAGCTGTTGTTAGCAACTCCCCTAGAAAAAACCATGACCCACGCCTCGGCCCAATTAACATCGTATTCTTGCCCACAAAACCTAACCCCGCTAAATGCCCATGATCACGCTCCAAAATTGCCCCCGTATCCACATAGACTTTATTGGCTACCTCCCCCTCCCCCACCTCGGCCGCCAACCACGCTCCCAACGCCTCTAACCGTGGCGTCATAACATCATGATAATCAACTCCCCACGCATAATTTGAAATGCGACCACGACTCGCATCAGTTGCAATTTCAACTGGTAACGTCCTTGTCTTATAATCTAACCCAACACATACCAAACGCTCAACTCCCGGTAAAATCACCCCCAAATCCTCACGCCGCACTATCCGATCCGGTCGCCCTAAATACCCCATCTCCCCATGATACGCCTGCGCTAACCAAGCCTTATACGCCCCTAAGCGGGGACTCGGCCGCGCTTCAACCACACCCACCATATTAAATCCTAATTGATACGCCTTCACCTTCAATGCCTGCGTTAATTGTTCCCAATTCATAACCAAAACCTATTTTTAGTCTTTCCTAACTATTATTTGCACATCTGTTATGTTATAATAAAGCAAGACCCAATTAAACAATCGCTTATACCTGACCCATTATCTAACATCGGTTCCTTACCCTAAAAGGTATAATCTATTAACCCTTGGAGAAATAACTCAATGGCTCCTGAAATTAAGCATCTCAAAGAGAGTAGCTCATTACAACGTGGTGGACTCAATCACCAAGCAATTGAGGACTACCTCAAAACTATCTACACACTCGCCCAAATCGAAACCCCTGTCAGTACCTCACGTATTGCTACGGCCCGTGAAGTGAAACCCGCTTCGGTAACGGGCATGATCAAACGTTTATCAAAACTCCAGCTCGTTAATTACGAAAAACATTATGGCGTTACTCTTACTGACAGTGGTCGTCAAATTGCACTGGAAGTAATTCGTCATCATCGCCTTATCGAATTATACCTCATTGAGGCGTTAGGCTTTAGCTGGGATGAAGTCCATGAACAAGCTGATATTTTGGAACATGTAATTAGCGAAAAGCTTGAAGAACGTATCGCCGCCGCCCTTAATTATCCCCAATTTGACCCACATGGCGACCCTATCCCTACCAAAGATGGACAAATGCACCGTCTCGATACCATTTTACTAACCCAAGTCGCACCCAATACCAATGTCCGCATCGCCCGCATCTTGGATAGTGATAACAGTGACTTACTCCGCTATCTCGCTGACCTTGGCCTCAAACCTGGTGCCAAACTAACCGTTAACCAAATAGAACCATTCGACGGCCCCCTCACCCTCACGATCAATGACGAAACCCGTGTCGTTGGTTTTAACGTTGCCAGCAATATCCGTGTCGAAAAAATTTGACGATACTAAATAGCATGTCCCCCCCTAACTATTCCCCCCTCATTATTATCGCTGGCAATCTCGGCGTGGGCAAAACAACCCTCATGCAAGCCATCTGCGCCACGCGGCCTGACCTGCAACCTTTCTGGGAAGAACCAGAAATACGCCCTTTTCAACCTGGCTTAGCCACAAACCCACAACGCTGGTCAGCCATTAACCAAGTCGATTTTTTTATTCACCGTGCCAATCAAGAGCGCATCGCCCGTACCAACCAACAAATTAGCATCTTTGATGGTAGCCTCGACCAAGATTACTACGTTTTTGCCCGCTACCTACGCCACCTCGGCCACCTCACCACCCCCGAATTTGACCTCTGCACCCGCACCTACACCCTTCTCCGCCAACTCCTTCCCCCACCAGACCTCATCATCCACCTCACTGCGCCCCCTGACACCCTCTCCACCCGCCGCGCCCAGCGCGCCCGCCCCCGCGACCTCGCCATCACCCCAGATGACCGTCTCCCCCTCTTCGCTACCTACCTCAACGAATGGCTAAATCTAACCAACATCCCCATCTATACCCTCCCCTCCTCTGACACCCCTACATTTGAACCGCACCTCAATCCGTTGATCCATTATCTTAATCAACATTTCCCCCCTCTCTCTTAAACAACATCAACAACACCTAACGAATAAAAGCCCTCATCAACTAAAGACAATGTTTCATGTCGCTACCTAAACCAACACCATCATCCACATTTTTAGCTAAACATTTCAACAAAATCATTGACCGTTGGCAACCACAACCAGAGTTCATTCTTATCAGTACAGCCCTTTTTGTCGGTATTGTAACCGGTTTAGGTGCTGTTGTCTTTCGCTATCTTGTTGACTTTGTTATTTGGAGCAGCTATGAATGGTTACCTACTGTTACGCCGACATGGGGGCAAATCTATATTTTATTTATGCCCGCGATTGGCGGCTTATTAGTTGGTTTACTTATTTATCACTTCGCTCGCGAAGCGAAAGGTCATGGTATTCCTGAAGTCATGGAAGCGGTTGCGCTCAAAGGGGGCAGAATTCGCCCACTGTTCGCTGTCCTTATTAAATCAGTCGCCTCCTCTATTACTATTGGCACTGGTGGCTCGGCCGGCCGTGAAGGCCCTATCGTCCAAATTGGTGCCGCCATCGGCTCGGCCGTCGGCCAAGCCCTCAACCTCTCTAGCAACCGCATTAGCAACCTCGTCGCCTGCGGCGCCGCCGCCGGCATCGCCGCCACCTTCAACGCCCCCATCGCCGGCGTTATCTTTGCCCTCGAAGTCATCCTCGGCCGCTTCAGCGTCCGCTACTTCAGTAGCGTTGTCGTCGCCGCCGTCGCCGCTAGTGTCATCGGCCGTGCCATCCTCGGCGATCGCCCCGCCTTCAATATCCCCATCGAATATGGCGTCAATAGCTTATGGGAATATTTCTTCTACCCCCTCTTAGGTCTGTTGGCCGCTGTCGTTGGCGTCCTCTTTACACGCTTACTCTACTGGTCAGAAGATTTATTTAACCGCCCATGGCTACCCGAATGGCTCCGCCCAGCTCTCGGCGGACTCACCCTCGCTCTGTTCGCTTTCCTCTACCCTTACTTGACCCCAGCCAGTAATCACATTACGAAAGACACTATCCCCCATCTTGACAATGTCGGCTATGAACTAATTGAAGCTGCCCTCGCCAATCAGATTATCTTTTCCACCGCCCTCATCCTCCTCCTTGCTAAAATTATCGCCACCTGCTTAACACTTGGCTCTGGGGGCTCTGGCGGCGTTTTCGCCCCCTCTCTTTTTATGGGCGCAATGCTTGGTGTCGCCTTCCAACAACTCCTCAGCCGCCTATTTCCAACCTTGCTCGCCCCAGCTGGTGCTTATGCCTTAGTTGGTATGGCCGCCGTCGTCGCCGCCAGCTCCCACGCCCCCATAACCGCTGTCATTATGCTCTTTGAGCTAACTGGTGATTATCAGATCATTCTCCCCCTCATGCTCACCGTTGTTGTGGCCACTATTGTCGCCCAACATATGCTTGCTGGCGAATCTATCTATACCCTCAAATTAAGTCGTCGCGGTGTTCGTCTTGAACGGGGGCGCGATGCAGATATTCTCCAAAGTGTCTTAGTCGAAGAAGTCATGACCTCCGACATCACCACCACCTCAATCAACACCCCCCTCTCAGAACTAGCCCACTACTTCACCCACTCCCACCATCATGGCCTAATCGTCCTCGACAACGCGGGTCAACTTTGGGGAATAGTCACCCTCACCGACATAGAAAATGCATTAGCCAATAATCTCCCTCTTACCACGCGCACCGCCACTATCGCTACCACTTGGCCCTACCTCATTGTCACCTACCCCGATGAAACCATGGGAGATGCGCTCGCTCGTATGGGCTCACGCGGCCTCGGCCGCCTCCCCGTCGTCTCCCGCCAAAATCCGTACCACCTCCTCGGCATCATCTGGCGCGAAGGCATCACCAATGCCTACAACCTCGCCCTCACCCGTCGCAACGCCATCGAAAAACGAACCCACCATGTTCAAAATAAATATGAAGACGAAGCTGAATTTGTTGAAATCCCTATCGGTCCCAACGATAATGTCATTGGCCAAACAATCGCTCAGGTAGCCAGTAACATGCCCAAAGATTGCGTTCTGGTCTCCATTCGCCGTGATGGTATCCTCATGATCCCTCATGGTGATACCACCTTCCAAGCTGGCGATTTAATTACAGCCTTCGTCTACCCCAAAGATACCCAAAAACTATTTAACTGCCTCCATCTCCCAGCTACACCGACAGTAGAATAAACCAGTTAAACCGCATCACTCTCATCCACGGGATAAAACCCCTCTTCATTATGTACTTCTTGACCTGTTAATGCCGGATTGAACACACAAATCATACGCATCTCTTCTTCCGCCCGTAAATAATGTCGCTCATGCCCATTTAACGCATACATCGTTCCATCACCAAGCGGATGAATCTCCCCTGTCTCTAAATTCTCAATCTCTCCCTTGCCCGATACGCAATAAACAGCTTCCAAATGATGTTTATACCAAATATAACTTTCACTACCAGCATGAATCAATGTATCATGAAAAGAAAAGCCCATGCCATCCCCTTTCAACAACAACCGCCGACTAACCCAATTCCCACCCGGATCTTTAACTTCCCGCTCACTACCCACAATATCATCTAAATGACGAATAATCATCCTATTTCTCCTTGATAAACTGATTTTTAATCGGTTTTAATGGCGTAAAATCCCGACTAGCTAAAAAAGAGGGGCGCGGTGGCCGCTCGATATACGGCTCGGCCGCCTGATTCTCCATACTATTGTAAACCCAAAAAAGATTCGTCCGCGGCCACGGCGATAAATTATCAGGGGAAGCGTGCATCAAATTCCCATCAAAAAAGAGAACACTCCCCGCTGGACCAGTGACTGCTTCTAATTTTTGTTGCGATGCGGCCACAAGCGCCTCCAAACTGTGGGGTAAAGGGCTACCTATCACTTGCTGACGCAAAGAAGATTTATAATTATCCGCAGGCGTTTCCCCTTGGCAGGACACAAACCAATAATGTGAGCCAGGCACCACATAAAGTGGCCCGTTAAACTGATTGTTGTCTGTTAAAAAAATCATCGCGGTCAAGACACGGAGTCGTGGCAGGCCATCTTCACTATGCCATGTTTCAAAGTCAGAGTGCCACGAGAAGGATTGGCCGTAAACGGCCGTTTTTAAATTAATCCGCGCCTGATGCAAATAAACCTCACTGGCCAAAATCTGACAGGCCACATCCAATAACCGCTCATCCACAGCCAATCGCGCCAACAAATCACTCAACTCATGCTGTGCAAATACCGAACGCACCACCTTGCTATCTGGCTCCACAATCACTTTATCCGACCCTGCCGCCGCCGCCTCGGCCCCCACCTCAACAAACGCTTGCTCAAAAAGAGCTATTTCCTCTAGTGAAAATAACGACTCCAACAATATAAACCCATCCCGCTCATACTGCGCCAAGCTTGCCGCATCTAAACTGTACGCCCCCCACGCTTCCTGCCCATATACAACCGGATCACTGCGCTCAATAATCTTTTCTTCCGCTATCCGTGTTGGATACAAATCTTCACGACTCATCTATCTACTCCTTGTACACTAATTTATGACGTGACTCGATTATAGCATACCGTCAAACTCCTTCCCCCTCACTAAATATGTTATAATACCCTTCAATTTTTTATTCGTGTCGCATCATCTTATTATCTTCACTTTGCGTTTTAATCCAAAATATGAACATCTTTTCCGATACCCAGTTTAATGACCAAACAACCTTTGCTTTTCATAATCGCCTGCCCTTAACCCATCCACCCACTATTGAAATCAATCAAACTGGTAAATTAACCCCTCTGCAACTAAAAGCTTTAGGCCATGGTCGCATCAACTGTTGGCGCCAAACTCGTAACCATCTCGGTTTCTTTATCATACTGACCGCTTTTCTGTGGCTAACCATTGGTGATTATCGCCCCATCATACAAGCTATCATTGTACTTGTTTTCATCGGCCCCCTACTTCTTCTTTTGCGGGGCGCTATAGATTATCTCCGTCGCTGGTATCAAACCCCAACTAAACCGAATAGTCGGCCTTTGGCGACGGCCGAGGGTGAAATTACATACCACCCTTATCGTGGTCTCCAAATCAATATTAACGGCCGTCGCTATTATCCCCTCCCCGCCATGACAGACCTTCTCCCTGGCCGGTATCGCTTCACCATCTTAACTTATGGCCGCTGGCTAATCAATGCCACTCCCCTTGATTCCGATGAAACCCGTTACAACCAATATCAAAAAGTATTAGAAAAACTATTTAACTTTACCAACGAAGATTTACAAACGCATCAGCTCCGCCAAATCTCTTTCAAACAAAAACTGAAATTAATCTTCACCCGACCACGTTTTGTATTGGAACCGTTACTGCTTACCGTCCCTTTTCTCACCTATTTCCAGCCTTGGCTCGGCCTCAGCCTCCTCGCCGCCATCCTTAGCTATATAATCTACAAATATTATTTACTACACCGCCACGCCTACCAAATCCTTACAGGCACTCTCACCAAATACCGCTCTGGCCTCCGTCATGCCAATGAACGTCGCCGCCATAACCTCTTATATGCCCAAATCGATGACATCACCATACCCCTTACCCCCCACCAATATCACTGTCTCCAACCACACCTCACTTACCAAGTTCATTTCCACCCAGTAAGTAACCAAATTTTAAGTCTAAAAATTATCCATCAGTAATAACTAATATGAACCACACAAAACCAACCTTTACCTTTAACGCCTATAATAATTTTATCTTTAACACCCATCTGCCTCTCACTGATCGCCAAACAATTGAGGCTAATAATAGGAACCAGCTAACATCCCTCCAACAAGAAGCACTTAGACATGGTCGCAAACAGATGGTCAATGGGGCTATCGCCCCTATTTTTATTGGGCTTATTCTTATCTTCTTACCCTTAATTATATTGAGGTCATTTATTGAACCTTTTATGCAATTACTACAGACAAGCCCCTTTTCCAACTACATGCTTTTAGGTGTAGCCATTATAAGTATGGTTCTGTTCCTATTAGCAATTTATCGTATCTTACCGCTTATTCGTAGTTTGCAAACACCAACCAATTTTTCTAACGTTTCTATAGATTTAGTGATGGGTGAATTGCGTTATCTGAAACGGAAAGGGTTTGTTTTCGAAGCGACTAACGGCCGTTACCTCCCCATCCCCGCCCTCACCCATCTTTTGCCCGGCCGGTATCAAGCTCATCTGTTGGCTAACGGCCGTTGGCTCCTAAGCGCCACCCCCATCGACCCACCCACTACCCTCTACGACAACTACCAACAACTCCTCGCTAAAACATTTGGCTTTCGCCCCCAAGACTTAGACCTCAACAACCAAGGCGAACTGTCATTCTACCAAAAATGCTTAGCCACCTTTCGTCGCGCAATTGTCTACATTATTCCAATTTTCCTGTTTTCTTTGCCTGGCTATTTCTTTTTATTATTTATTGGCTTAATCATATTATTAGATGTTGGTCACTATATCTACAATTTATGGTTCCTGCCCCTAGAAACAGTGCAAGGCGAAATAATTACTTCCTATTATTATCGCCATACCGGCCGTGGCAAAAGCAAAAGATACTACATCGCCCAAGTCAACAACCAAAACCTCCACATTACCCACCAACAATATGAAGTTCTTCAATCTAAACTCACCTATCAAATCTATTACGTCAAAGACCACATTATGAGTTTAAAACTAATAGACACAAACTTATCATAATGTCCCACCCCATCTTCAAATCTGCGTTGGAAACCCTGGGAAAATAACCGACCCTGCCAGTTCTCCTTCATACCCATAAAACCGTATCTCCCCCGACTCAGCACAAATCCAAACCTCTTTCGCCCCTTTTGCCAAGTATCATAAAACATAAATCTATCTTTGAGAACATTATAACATATTTAACTATCTATCTTGAACCCATTTTCTCTAAACACAAAACCTGTTATAATCACCCTCTATGATAGCCCTAACCCTCAAACATATCACCATCGCCTATGGTACAGAACCAATCTTCACCGACCTTTACTGGGAAATTCATGACGCCCACATTGTCGGTTTAGTCGGCCCCAATGGCTGTGGCAAAAGCTCCATCTTGCGCCTCATTATGGGCGACAAAGACCATCTCGTCGCTGGCGAAATAATCGCCACACCCAACCTCCGCGTCGGCTATCTCCCCCAAGACCCTCAATTCAATCCTGACCATACCGTCTGGCAAGAAGCCCTCACCGCCTCCCCAGAACTCAACCAAATTGAAGCCGATTTAACCCATATCGAAACCAAACTGGCCGATCCCGACGTCTATGGTGATGAAAAAAAATTAGCCCGCACACTTGACCATCAAGAGCGGCTCCTTCAACAGTACGAGGAACTTGGCGGCAACACCTTCGTCAGCCGCCTCCGTTCCACCCTCCTCGGCCTCGGCTTCGCCCCCCCCGAACTCCACCTCCCCGTCACCGCCCTCAGCGGCGGCCAAAAAAAACTCGTCGGCCTCACCAAACTCCTCGTCAACCAACCAGACCTCCTCCTCCTCGATGAACCCGATAACCATCTCGACCTCGCTGGCAAACAACGCCTCGAACAATACATCCGCAACTATAACGGCGGCGTTGTCATCGTCTCCCACGACCGCTACATGCTCGACCTCGTCGCCGACGAAATCGTCGAACTCAATAACGGCCAACTCACCCACTATCCCGGCAACTACTCAGAATACGTTTTCGAACGAGAAACCCGCCTCCTCCGCCAACAACAAATGTACCAAGCCCAACAAAAAGAGATTAACCGCCTCGAACAAGCCGCTAACCGTCTCCTCCTGTGGGGCAAAATCTTCGATAATGAAAAGTTTTCCCGCCGCGGCCAAAGCATGATGAAACGGCTCGATAAAGTCGAACGTATCGATAGACCCGACCTCGACCCCGACCGTATGCAACTCTACCTCACTGGTTCCCGCGGCAGTACCAAAGCCCTCGAAATTATCGACCTCGATAAACTCTACCCCGCCCCCAGTGACCCCAATGATGAACTGATCATTCTCGCCGGACTCAATCTACTCATCAATCATGGCCAACGCGTCGGCCTCGTCGGCCCCAACGGGGCCGGCAAATCCGTCCTCTTCCGCCTCATCCTCGGCCACGAACAACCCACCAACGGCACCATCAAAATCGGCCCCAGCACCAAAGTCGGCTACTACGCCCAAGAACATGAAAGCTTAGACCCCAACCGTACCCTCCTCGATACCGTCCGCCACACCGCCCCCCTCTCCGAAGGCAACGCCGTCAGCTTCCTCGGCCGCTTCCTCTTCCCCTACGAACAAACCCACAACTACGTCCGTGACCTCTCCGGCGGCGAACGCAGTCGCCTCCAAATGGCCCTCCTCATGCTCACCCGCCCCAACTTCCTCCTCCTCGACGAACCCACCAATAACCTCGACATCCCCTCCATCGAAGTCCTTGAAACCGCCCTCGAAGAGTTCGACGGCACCGCCCTCATCATCTCCCATGACCGCTACTTCCTCGACCGCACCGTCAACCGCATCGTTGAACTTGATGACGGCGCCCTCAATCAATACCTCGGCAACTACAGCGCCTACGAAGCAAGCAAACATCAATAAAATCCCCCAAACCCTCCAATCACAATACCACAGGCCAAATTCGTTCCGTTACAATACCCAGCACCTAATGGTTTCTTGTCACGCGCATCTCACAATTTGTCACATAAATGTCACATGTTGCTTTTTAAAAATCACTCCTGCTCAATCTATAAACTCGAATAATTTGTATTATCAGCATTATTCAATTATCATACAGTATGTCTAATCAATCTGCCCGTCTATTTATAGCTATCCCCCTCCCCTCGGCCACCACCCAAGCCCTCGCCACCATCCAATCCACCCTCGATAACCAACTCCCCCCCAAAACAATCCGCTGGCAAAATACCGATAAAGCCCACCTCACCCTCTTCTTCCTTGGCCCCCTCTCCCCTGATCAAATAGCCACCATCAAAACAGCCCTCACCCCTATCCCCACCCAACACCAACCCTTCACCCTCACCACCACCACCCTCGGCGGCTTCCCCCACCTCAAAAAACCAAACGTCCTCTGGCTCGGCCTCGCCCCCACCCCCCCACTCCAAAACCTCTACAACCAAATCACCACCACCCTCGCTCCCCTCGGCCTCACCCCTGACCACCCCACCTACAACCCGCACATCACCCTCGGCCGCCGTAATCGCCAAGCTTCCCGCCAAAAAATTAAAACCATTGCTCCCGCCATCGACAATATGACCCTCCCCCCCATTCCCCCCATCCCCGTCAATCAATTCCACCTCTACCGCTCCCATCAAGCCCAATATGATATTCTCGCCACGTACACCTTAAACGCCACCCCATAACTTAAATCCCCATCAGCCCCATTTTCCCCTTCAAAACACCCCCCAACTCAAATCTTGATAAAACACCTTTAAACAAAAAAGGGCCGCCCCTCACGGGGCGACCCTTCTCAATCAACGCCATTCGTTACCGAATCGCTAGTTTCTTACTGCACTAATTGCCGTCACCGGCATCACCGCCCGCATCCCCATCAGCCCCATCACCTGTACCCCCATCATCCGGTTGGGTGATCGGTACTGTTGGTAATGCTGGTGCCGCTGGTTGCGTTGGTGGTGGTTGCAAGAATTTCGGATCCAACATCGGTTGAGTTGGTGTCCGGCTACGCCAGAACTCCGTCCGTTGCACCTTCGATTGTTGCTCTTGGAGCCATTCACGCAAAATTTCGCCCGCTTGGCTGTCTAACGTGTTCGCTGCCAATGGTAAAACTTCACTACCACTCACTTGAATAATGTAATACGTGCTCGGCTCCGACGCCTCGCCCGTTTCCATATCCACATCAGCTTCCTCAACAATCAAATCACTCGGCTGGCCTACAGCCCCACCAGTCACCGCTTCCACAACCACGTCGGGATAAACTGTTTCCAAATCATCCGCCGTGCGCCGTAAAACTTCCGAAGCAACGGGTGGTGTGTCAGTTGACCCTTCGGGCAAAATACTTTGCGGATTGGTGCGAATCTCATTCCACACCTGCAAATAACCATCTTGCGCCACCCGATCAGCTAATGATTGCGCCAAAGCGTCCGACTGCGTCGAGATAAAGTAAAAATTGTAATGGCGTGCTTCATCAGCCAATTCAGCCTCTTCCGCTAACGCCTCACGTAACTTGTCCCGATACAACTGCGCCTCAATGGCGGCCCGATACGTCGCTTCCGAAATCCCGTATGCTTCGTAATCGGCCAACTCTTCATTGAACGACTCTTGGAACGACTCTTGGGAAACGGCCGTTGCCGTTGGCCCCGGTGTCGCTGTCGCCGCTGGCGTCGCCGTCGGCGCCGCCGCCGTCGGTGGCAACTCAAAACCAATCGGCGTCAACGATGGCGTTGGCATCACAGTCGGGCTGGCCGTGGGGAATGGCGTCGGCGACTCCCCACCAAAATAGTTGAAGTTCTCAGCAATGTACTCATCAATATCAGCTTCGGTCACTGTAATCCCGCGCCGCTCTGCTTCTTGACGAATCAACTCTTCTTGTATCATCGCCTCCAACACTTCTTCACCTAAAATCGTCGGATCACCCGCAATTTGGTTAATCTGATTGCCTAAAAATTGTTGAATCAAACCAATCGCTTCCGCTTCTGAACTACCAAACCCTTCGATTTGGCCGCCCGTAAACGCCTCTAACTGGTTCTCTAACAAAATCACAAGCGAGGCCCGGCGATAACGAACTTGATCTTGCCAATCATTTAAGGCAATATCTTCACCATCAACCACCGCCACCGCTTGATTTGGCGCTATCAAAAATTCAGCCACAAACATCACGAGTAAAATCACGCCTATAATCCCAGCAATACCTGCTGCTACCAGACGCGCCTGCCGTTGCTGCTCTTCTTGACGACGGGCTCTTAAATACTCTTTCCGTGATGTACGTTGTGGTGCATTTTCATTTGTTTCTTTTTTAGCCATAACGTATCACTATCGCTCTCTATTCGTCAACAAATGGTAATAATGCCAAATGGCGAGCACGTTTGATCTCACGCGCTAAATGACGTTGATGCTTCGCACACGTTCCCGTTTGACGACGCGGCCGAATCCGACCATGTTCCGTCACATAACGACGCAATACTTCATGTTGTTTGTAATTTAATGGGGTCTCTTCTAAACAAAACGCGCATAAACGGGGGGAACGCCGCACGCGCCGACGATTGTTGCTCATCTTAATTTTTTCTCCTTATGATACATATCATAAATCATGCAGGCCGTGGCTCACATAGAACCATCTCATGGGCTACCACTTCTGTTCGGAAATGGCGCCGGCCTTGCTCATCTTGCCACCCATGTGTCCGCAAATGCCCTTCAATGTATATCTGTTGGCCTTTTTGCAGTTGGTGACATATTTCCGCTAATCTACCCCAAGCCACAATATTGAACCATTCTAACACCGGCTGACCCGCCTCATCCTTTTCGTTAGGCCGAGGTGTGGTCAAAGGAAATGCCGTTACCGCTTGCCCAGCTGAGGTGTAACGCAATTCTGGATCGGCCGCCAGTTGCCCGATCAACATTACCTTGTTTAAGCCACGGTTCATACTGCTACTACGGGGCTACTTATATTTTTTCGCTAATCTTCTTTACGGATAACCATATGGCGCAAAACACCATCGGCATACATGAGGTTACGTTCAAAATCGGCTAACTTGGCCGGATCAAGGTTCGCTTGATAAAAGACGTAGTGACCAATCTTTTGCTTATTAATTTCATAAGCCAATTGACGATCACCCCAATGATCCACAGCCGGTGCCGCCCCATCAGGGTTGGCCGCTGTTAACCAGCCCAAAACCCGTTCTAATAACTGGGTCCGGACCGCTTCATCCATGTCATTTCTGTAAATAATCGTGATTTCATAATCATTCATGTTGCTAAAAATCTCCTTCCTTGGAATATACTCTGGCGAGTTTTGCCCTTCTTGTACCAATTTTAGATACTACAAGAGCGGAAAGCAGCGTATGTTCTATTAGTAAAATTATGCTTGCTGAGCAACGACCTAATATGATAGCACAAAATTAAAAAATCACAACTCCATTTTTATTTAAGCGAGGAAAAAGGTATAATATAACCGTTTAATTTCAACCATCCTTTTTATTCACTTTTTAATATAAGCCCGATCATAATTCGGGCGGAGCAAGATTATTATGATGTCGTCTAACGAATCACCAACCACAGCCCCCACTGAAAATGGTGTACCTGTCATTTATGTAAAACCACAAGCTAATCGCTCAACCCCTCTTTTTATCATTCTCTCCATGATGATTGGCTTTCTACTCCCTATTTGTAGCTGTGGCTTCTTCTTTATCATGTTTACCAGCAGTTTTTCCCAACTCATAAACGAAGAACCAACCAGTATCAATGATGGCTCCCCTGCCATCGCTATCGTTGATGTCACTGGCATTATCCTCAGTGGCGATGAAGATGATTTTAGCGCCGACGCCCTTAGTGGGGTCGTCATCAACGACTTACGCACCGCCGCCGCCGATGATACCGTCAAAGCGATCGTCTTACGCATCGATAGCCCCGGTGGCAGTGTCACTGGCTCGGCCCAAATCTACGAAGCCCTCCTTGAAATCGATAAACCCATCGTCGTTAGCATGGCCGGCGTCGCCGCCTCCGGCGGCTACTACATCGCCGCCCCCGCTGACTACATCTACGCCCGCCCCGATACCATCACCGGCAGTATCGGCGTCATTCTCACCCTCTACAACGCCGAAGATTTAGCCCAAACCTTAGGTGTCGATGTCATTAATATCACCAGCGGCCCTAATAAATCGATGGGCGATATGTGGAATGAGATCGATAGCGAACACCAAGCTATCTTCCAAGCCATGATCGATGAATCTTACAATGAGTTTGTCCGCATCATCGCCGAGGGCCGCAATATGGATGAAGCAACTGTCCGCGAAATCGCCGATGGCCGCATCTATACCGGTCTCCAAGCAATGGATGTCAATCTCGTCGATGCCGTCGGCAACCGCCAAGACGCTATCAATAAAGCCGCCGACCTCGGCGGTATCACCGGCGAACCCCGTATCGTCGAATATGAACATCTCCCCAGCTTCTCCGATTTCCTCACCGGTATCACCTACCAACTCAACCAAAGCGAATCCGACCAAATCTTACAAACTGTGCAGACCTTTATGACCCCCCGTCTCGAATATCGTTACGCTGGCCCAGGGTCAACCCCTTAAATCTTATGAAACGTATCAACCAATTATCCAATTATCCGCTCCTCTTTATCTCCCTCTTCACCCTTACTCTCCTCACTCTTATCGCCCCCACCCCCGCCACCCCCACCGCCGAAGCGGGTCGCACCAACCTTGTCCTCGCCTTCTACTACGCTTGGTTTGACCCCTCCTCCTTCGATGCCGGCAAAACCCCCTATCAAAACCCCAGCCCCTACTACTCCACCGATGCCGGTACCATCCAACGTCATGTCAATGAAGCCCGTGGCGCCGGTATCGATGGCTTTGTCCAAAGCTGGTATGGCCCTGGTAACCAAACCGAAACCAACTTCCAAACCCTCCTCAATATCGCCAGTGGCAGTGGCTTTAAAGCCGCCGTTGACTTCGAAGCGGCCAGCCCCTTCTTCGCTTCTCATGAAGACCGCATTAGCGCCATGCAAACCCTCATCAATACCCACGCCCAACATCCCGCCTACCTCCGTGTCGATGGCCGTCCCGTCATCTTCTTCTGGGCCAATTGGCTCTTCTCCGTCGATGATTGGGCCTACATTCGTAACCAAACAGACCCCAATCATAACACCATCTGGATCGCCGAAGGGGGACATTCCCAATATCTCTCCGTCTTCGATGGTCTCCATCTCTACAACGTCGCTTGGTCCCAAAATCCAGCTGGTACCGCCCAACGGTGGGCCGCCGAAACGCGCAATTATGGGGCCGATAAATATTGGGTCGGCACCGCCATGCCTGGTTACAATGACAGTTTACTCGGCCGAGGCAACAACACCATCGTCCGTAGCCGCAACGACGGTGCCTTTTTCCGCTCCAGCTTTAGCGGCGCCGCCAGCAGCTCCCCCGATATGCTCATCATCAACTCCTTCAATGAATGGCCCGAAGGCAGTCACATCGAAGCCAGTGTCGAATTCGGCAACACTTATCTCAACTTAGCCGCTGAACTAGCCAATGCCTACAAAAGCGGCTCCCTCGCCTATACCCCACCACCCGCCAATGACCCTGCCGCCAATGATACCGCCAGTAACCAACCGGCTGGCACCCCTCTCCCTACCTGGACCCCCGGCCCCACCGCCACCCCTGTCGCTCTCCCCACCCCCAGCGCTGATGGTCGCATCATCTACCGTGTCCAATCGGGCGATACCCTTCTCGTCATCGCCAATCGTTTTGATATCAGTGTCGATGTCATCTATGCTTATAACCAAAACATTACCAACAATACCATTCTCTCCATCGGCCAAGAAATCAACCTCGGCATCACCGAAGATTTTGTCGGTATCACCGGCCTCCCCGGCTTCCCCAATGCCACTGTCTACGAAGATGGTACCATCACCCATGTTGTCCAACCAGGCGACACCTTCCTCAGCCTCGCCATCGCCTATCAATCTGATGTCGACTCGATTTATGCTTGGAATAACCTCACCCCTGGCGCTTTCCTGCAAATCAACCAAGAACTGATCGTCTCCAAACCATTAATCCCCGCTGAAGTCGGTGGCTCCACCGACCAACCACCCACCGAGACCCCCGCGCCAACCAACACCCCCCTCCCCACCCCATCCCCGACGCCACTCCCCACCGCTTATCCTCAACAACCCCAATCACTAACCAATGGTAGCTTCGCTGTCCCCATTCTGCCGACAGCCACCAACCCTGCTCCCCCCCCCTCTCCTACACCACCAGCCACCAGCGTCGCCGTCGCCAATACCAATGCCACCACCGATGAATCAGTAGCTATATCTACTAATAACGACACCACGGCCGATATCACGGCCACCACCACCACAACCAACGAAGGCATCCCTTTTGCCTCGGCCCTCACCTTTTTCATCGGCATCGCCCTCTTCCTCGCCGGTGTCGGTATCTTCTTTGTCTATCTTGGTGAGCGCCGTCAACAATAACTAACCAACCTTATTCTAGTAGGTGGTCAACATGAACGAGCGTCAAAAATTAGAACAAGCTATTGCCGCCCAAGAAAGCTTACGCGCCACCTTGGGCGATGCCATCGTCGATACAACCATTGCCGCTTTACGTCAACAATTGGCTGAACTGGCCCCTACCCCTATCATCCGCCAAGAATACCGCCAAGCAACTATCGTTGTCCTCGACCTGCCCGGCCTCCCCCTCGACGAAGAGACCGAAAAAGGATTGGAATATCGCAACCTAGTCTGGCCTTGGCTCGATGGTATTATTACCCCTTATGGTGGCCGTATCGACCGCTATATCGACAAAGCAACTCTCATCGTCTGGGGTATCGAATCCGTCCAAGAAGATTATGCCGAACAAGCTATCCGTGCCCTTCTCGCCGTTCGCAATCGGCTCTCAGAACTAGCCAAACGTCTAGACCGTGAAAATAGTCTCCAAATGCGTGCCGGTATCAACACCGGCGAAGTTCTCCTCACCGAAAAAGAAGATGAGGATGGCAATATGGTTGTGGGTGATACCATTCATCTCGCTAGCCGTCTCCAAAAAATTGCCCCCCTAAGCACCATTCTCATCTCCCACAATACCTATCGCCGTGTTCGTGGTGTTTTCCAAGTCCAAGAACATACACTACTCCCCCAAAAACATATGCGTCCCATGCAAACCTATCAGGTCGAAGCCGTTAAACCACTTAGCTTTCGTACCCGTAGTCGTGGTATTCAAGGGATTGAAACACGGATGATTGGCCGCGATGCTGAACACACTTTACTCCAAAATGCCTTCACCAAAGCCCGCGACGCTCACCAAGCCACCCTTGTCACCATTTCTGGTGATACCGGCCTCGGCAAAAGCCGCCTCCTCTACGAATTCGATAACTGGCTCGAACTCCTCCAAGATGAAATCTGGTACTTTAAAGGGCGGGGCTCTCTCCAACAACAAGGCTCCGCTTTTGCCCTTATTCGTGACCTGCTTGCCTTCCGCTTCGAAATTTCCGTCACCGATCCCGTCCCCACAATGCGTGAAAAGTTTGAACAAGGTATGACCACTTTTTTAGGTGAAGATAGTCAACGTCAAGCCCATCTCATTGGCGCTTGGCTCGGCTTTAATTTCGACCATAGCCCCCATCTGCAAACCATCCACGAACCAGCCCATCTCGCTTATTGGGGCTTTATGTACTTCCTGGACATGCTTCAATATGCGTTAGATGATGGCCCTTCCATCATCCTGCTCGAAGATATTCATTGGGCCGATCAAGCCTCTTTAGACATTATCACCCAACTCTTGCAACGTTGCCCCCAAACACCACTCCTTATCGTTACCACCGCCCAACCTAACTTCCTAAAACAAAATCCATCATGGGGCGATCGTCATGTTCGCCTCCAACTCCGCCCTCTCTCGCCTCAAGCAAGCTACCGTCTTGTCGAAGAAGTTCTCCAAAAAGCATTGTCTATCCCCACCGTACTTTCCGACCTTATCGTAACCCAATGCAAAGGCAACCCTCTGCACATGGAATCCTTAATTAAGTTGATGATCGATAAAGGCATTATCGTTCCCGGCTATGTGCAATGGCATATTCGTATCGATAAATTACAAACCATCGAAATCCCAGACGATATTTTCACCATCATCCTCCGCCGTCTCGAAGGCCTAAAAGGTACATTACAAGATGTCTTAGAACTCGCCGCCGTTGTCGGTCGCAATTTCTGGGATGATGCCATCTTAACCAATTCCCGTCAACAGACCATCAAAGCACTTAATGCCCTACGCAAACGAGAATTTGTCTTCCAACGGCACCAAACCTCCTTTAGCGATGCCATCGAATATATCTTCAAACATCCCCACTTATGCCAAGTAATCTATCAACAAATTGAAGCCGAACAACGTGCTCAATACCACGCCCAAATCGCCGCGTGGTGGGTCAGTACCACCGCCGAAACAGGACGGGCCGATGAGTTCGCCGCCACAATTGGCCGGCATTATGAATTAGCCGGCATTCAACGGCAGGCGGTCTTTTGGTATGGCCGAGCCGGCCGCAAAGCCGCTAGCCAAGCCGCCTACAATGAAGCCATCCACTTTCTCAACCGCGCCCTCGGCCTCACCCCCGCCGACAACGCCCACGGCCGTTACCAAATCCTCCTCGAACAAGAAAAAATCTACGACCTCCAAGATGACCGTGACACCCAAGCCCAAACCCTCGACGCCCTCTCCCAACTCAACAAACATCTCGATGATGAAAAACGGGCCCAAATCGCGCTACGCCAAGCCAGCTTTGCCGGTAAACTAGGTAACTATGAAGAGGCACAACTCTCCGTCCAAAAAGCGATCGCTTGGGCCCGCACCGCTAATTTGCCCGAAAAAGTCGCTTTCGGCCACTGGCTGTGGGGCCATCTCCTCTGGCAACAATGGCAATATTTGCCCGCCATCGAACAGCTAACCCTCGCTATTGAAATTGGTCAAACCGCCGAAACCCCCCTCATCATCGCCGATAGCCTTTTCGATCTAGCCAATATCGCTAGCCACCAAGCCCAAAACGAAAAAGCGAAACAAAAATTCGAAAAAGCGCTAACCATCTATCATGAACAAGGACATCGTGAAGGTGAACGGCAAACCTATAACCAACTAGGCACTCTCGCCTGGAAACATGGTGACTTACCATTGGCGCAACAATATTTTGACCAAGCCCTCGCTGTCGAACAAGGGGGCCAAGATCTCCTCATGGACACCATTCTACTCAACAACCTCGTCTTACTCGCCACCTTGCAAAATCAACCCGAAAAAAGCCAACAATATTATCAACAATGTCAACAAACCATTCAACAATTAACCGAACAACAACGGGATATCCTCCCCCCGCGTCTTATGCCCAATCTGCAAGCCCTCATCGCCACCGCTACTTAATACCCACCACACCATTTCCATTGATTGTCCTCAAAGACCATCCTGTAATAAATCACTGGTTCTCTATTCATTAGCGCCTTCTCCCCCCAAATATCCCCCGTTACCTGTACCTTCGCCTCATCCCATCCCAAATGCATCACATAATAATTAACATTAGCCAACTTCTCGGCCGTGACCGCCGCTTCTAACCCCTCTGTAAATAACAACGATGCCGCCATCTCCACTTCCCGCGTCTCAATCTCAACCAACTTCTCCTCACACACCAACCTTTTCATCACCACAAAATCATGATTATACGTCGCCATCAACCAATCTTCGGCCGCCTCCTGCACCAAACCCATCTCTGGCGCTAATAAAAGTTGCCAAACCTCTCGCCCCATCACCATCAATCCGCCAAAGACGATCAGGACAAGACTACTGCCCATAATCAACAATGCCCACAGCCTGATTTCTTGCCGCTCCTTGCTCATTCTCATAAGGATATATCAAAACCCATAAGCAGATCTACCATCATCAATAAATTAACAATTCACCCCCTCCTCCCAACGTCATTTCGAGCCCAGTTCAATCCGCCTCACACTCGACAAGCCTCATCCAGAACGCTGTCATTCCGGCGAAGGCCGGAATCCACTTATAATCTGACAGCATGAGGAACTTCCCACTCTAGATTATTTCATTTACACTCTATTTACTAACAGAATAAAATAATATAGTATAATATGCATAGTATATCATCACTCTCATCAAAATGAATCTTATCACCTAAATTTTTACCACGATTATATGCTTATGTTACCTGATAACGATGTACCCTTACGAGGCGTAACCAACGAGCCTCTCCAATTTAATCATCAGATTAACTGCCAACAATGTACCGATATGGTTGCGTTCGTACATCAAAGCCTAGAAATGGGCGCCCATCTTGACTGGTTACGCATCATCATCCAAGAACATCTGTCTACTTGCTCCTCTTGCCAAGCCCAATTCGGTATCGATTTTACCGCCACATCATGAGCTCTTTTTACGAACAAGTATATGCCGTTGTCCGGCGGATACCATCAGGCAAAGTAACCAGTTACGGCCGCATCGCCCGTATGCTCGGCCGCCCGCGCGCCGCCCGCGCCGTCGGCTATGCCCTCAATGCGCTCAAAGATAAACAACATAATCCAACCTATCAAAACATACCTTGGCACCGCGTCATCAATAGCCAAGGCCGCATCAGTATCGTCAATCGTGAAAACAGTGCCCTTGACCAAGCGGAACGGCTCCGTGCCGAAAATATCACCGTCTCCCCAGACGGCCGTATCAATCTCGACCACTACCTCTGGTCTGGCCTCCACCTCCTCGAAATCGATAATATCCTCAATAACTTAGATTAAAAAAACAAGCCCCCCTTTGCCCCATCTCCCAACCTACGCTACAATCTACTCTGTGAAACTCGTTATCCAAATTCCCTGTCTCAATGAAGCCAATACCTTGCCCGAAACATTGGCCGACCTCCCTCGCCAACTGCCCGGTATTGATGAAATTCTCATCCTCATTATCAATGACGGCAGTACCGATGATACCGTTGACGTCGCCATCAAACATGGTGTCCACCATATCGTCCACCATACCCACCGCCGCGGCCTAGCCCAAGCGTTCCAGACCGGTCTTGATACCAGCCTCCGCCTCGGCGCCGATATCATCGTTAACACCGATGCCGATAACCAATACAACGCCGACTCTATCGCCGACCTCATCATTCCCCTCATCAATCACCAAGCCGATATCGTTATCGGTGACCGCCAAGTCGACCGCATCAACCATTTCTCCCCCCTCAAAAAACGGTTCCAACGCCTCGGCAGTAGCGTCGTCCGCACCATCAGCGGTACCGATGTCCCCGATACTGTCAGTGGCTTCCGCGCCTACTCCCGTGAGGCTGCCCTCCGTCTCACCATCCTCAGCCAATACAGCTACACCCTGGAAAGCATCATCCAAGCTAGCAAAATGGGCCTCCACCTCGTCAGTGTCCCCGTTAAAACCAATGGGCCTACCCGCCCCTCTCGCCTCCAAAAAAATATGTGGCACTTCATGAAAGCCCAAGGTAGTACCATCCTTCGTGTCTATGCCTTCTATGAACCATTACGCACCTTCTTCTATATCGCCATCCCCTTCCTAACCGTTGGCCTCTTCCTCCTCCTCCGCTTTTTCTACCATTACTTTGATGGCCTCACCGGTGTCGCCCGCTATGTCCAATCCGTCGCCATCGGCACCGGCTTCTTCATCGCTGGTATCTTTATCGCCCTCTTTGGTATCCAAGCCGATATCGCCAGCAAACATCGTCAACTCACCCAAGCAACTCTCTACCGTCTAAAAAAAATGGATGTCGAACAAAACCCCCTGCAACCAGACTACCCCTCCCCCTCTTCCTCCTCCTCCTCTTCCTCACCACCGATCGCCGCTAACTCCTCCCCTTGATCCCACAAACAAACCAACGCCAAACTCAATAATGCCGCGCGGCTCAAAAACCGTTTGCGCCACTCAATCTCATACCGATACGACTCATCCGCCACCAACCGCAACCACCCCACCGCCGTCTCCGGCACCACCTCCGCCCCCATATACAAATCAAAATCTGATGGGCCCTGCTCATATAAACCATACCCCGCCCCACTGTCATCCCCCCACAACACCAATCTCTGCCCATCCACCTCTAATGTGAAATAAACAACCCCTTCTTGCCCCGGCTGATGCCTCTGCATACTTGCGTATACCGCATCTTCAATCACCAACCCATACTCATACTGCCGTCGCCCACCCCACCCCCAACCAGGATGTCCCCACCTCGGCAGCGACAACGTCGCCAACAATTGCCCATCCGGCCACGCAAACCGCACCTGCGTCCCCCCCTCTAACCACGGCCGCCCATAATCCCCCACCATCATCAAAATCCCCTGCTCATTAAACAGATGATAATAACAACCAGATGCCACCGCCGAGGCCAAGCGCTTCACTCGAAAAATCATCACCCTTGCCCCCCATAACGTAACTGATACACCGCAATCCCCAAAGCCACCGACACATTCAACGAATCTTTAATCCCCATCATCGGTAAATACAAAATCGCATCACACAAGCCTAAAATTCCCGGATCCACCCCCGCCTTCTCACTCCCCGCCACTAAAATCACAGCCCGATTAGGTGGCTCCGTAACCGGTGCCGCAAACAATGATTGCGCCGTCCCCCTTGTTTCCAACCCCCACAACAAATAACCTTCTCCCTTTAACCGTTGCGCACAATCAACGCCATTGGCCGCATACTCCCAAACAACGCTTTTTTCAGCCCCCAACGCTGTTTTCGCCAATTTGGGCTGGTCAGGGGTTGGCGTTGTGCCGCAGAGATAAACGGCCGTTACCCCCGCCCCATCCGCCGTCCGCAACGCCGCCCCCACATTATGCATACTCCGAAAATTATCCAACAACAAACCTACCGGCCGCCCCCCCGCCGCCACTCGCGGCACCGCTTCATGCCCATACGGCTCGCTTCCCACCTCGGTTTCCCCCCCACATCGCGGACAAACATCCCCCGTCGGCGTATGCGCCGCTAACTGCACCGGAAACCGAAACCGACAAGCCGCCACCACACATTGTCGCATCTGATACCAAGGCTCACTCATTACCCATACCCCTCCCACATCACCTGACGATGCACCCACCGCTCCCTTTTAAACCGCGTGCACAAACGAACCATAACAACCTACCTTAGTCAACAATAACCCTAACTAACAGTTACATCAGCTTAATGGATTATTGTATCAGTTTTGTCCCCACCCTCAAACAATCACCATTTATGAGTAAATTCTCATAAACAAAGCCTCCCCCAAAAACCACACTTTTCAATTCCGTACCACCGTACCTCTCGGCCAATTTATACAAACTCCCCCATCATACCACCTGCGCGCACCACCAATAAGCGCGCGCATTAGTCAATTTGCACAAATTCCGACCCTATTCTTTGTGTATATTTTCACAATGTTGACATTCAATCCCATTTCGTTTAAATTAGTTGACACATCAACAAATGAGACAAAAGTCATGTTGACAAATTTTCTTGACATGATAGTTGATGTGACAACTAATCAGAGGTGGCAATTACGTTTTTTTTGCCTATTTAGTTGATACCGCAACCAATTCGTTTTTTTTAAGGAGAAGTACCATGTTGCCCAAATTGTCCTCGAATTTATTTTCTAACTTTATTCGCTTGACTATCTTAGCCCTTATCACTTTATCCGCTTTAGCCATCGCCCGCCCTGATGCCCCTATCGTTCATGCCGCTGAACCCCCTCGCACCGCTTTCGTCCACCTCTTCGAATGGAAATGGACCGATATCGCCCAAGAATGTGAAAACTTTTTAGGTCCCGCCGGCTACGCCGCCGTCCAAGTCTCTCCCCCCAATGAACACGCTATCATTAATATCGGCGGTAACTACCCATGGTGGGAACGGTATCAACCCGTTAGTTATCAAATCCAGAGTCGTAGTGGCTCTAGGGCCGAGTTCCAAGATATGGTCACCCGCTGTGGTAATGTCGGTGTCGATATCTATGTCGATGCTGTCATTAACCATATGACCGGCGTCGGCTCTGGCGTCGGTAGCGCTGGCACCAACTATGGCTACTTCAGCTACCCTGGCCTCTATGGCTATAACGATTTCCACCACTGTGGCCGCAATGGAAATGATGATATCCAAAATTATGGCGATCGCTGGGAAGTGCAAAACTGCGAATTGGTCAACTTGGCCGACCTCGATACCGGTAGCGAATATGTCCGTTCCCAACTCGCCGCCTATCTGAACGATCTTATCGGCATGGGTGTCGCTGGCTTCCGTCTCGATGCCTCCAAACATATGTCCACCGATGATGTCAACAACATCGTCAATCGCTTAAATGGCAACCCCTACATCTTCCAAGAAGTGATCGACCAAGGTGGTGAACCAATCACCGCTAGCGAATATTTCCAAAATGGTGATGTCACTGAATTCAAATATAGCTTGAATCTCAGTAACCAATTCTACTCTGGTCAAATCAAAAACTTAAGCCAATTTGGCACCGCTTGGGGCTTCATGCCCGATGATAAAGCCGTCGTCTTCGTCGATAACCATGACAACCAACGTGGCCATGGTGGCGGTGGTCATATCATCACCCACAAAGATGGCGCCCTCTACGATATCACCAACGTCTTCATGCTCGCTTGGCCCTATGGTTATCCTAAGGTCATGTCCAGCTACGACTTCACCGATGGCGACCAAGGCCCTCCTTCTGATGCTTACGGCAACACCAATACTATCTATCAAAATGGTTCCCCTAACTGCTTCAATGAGTGGAAATGTGAACATCGCTGGCGCCCAATTGCCAATATGGTCGCCTTCCGCAACCACACCAGCGGTCAACCTGTCACCAACTGGTGGGACAATGGCAATAACCAAATCGCCTTCAGCCGTGGTGACCAAGGTTTCGTCGCCATCAATAAAGAAGGCTATGCTTTAAATGGCACTTTCCAAACTGGTTTAGCCGCTGGTACCTACTGTAATGTTATCGCTGGCGATTATGCCAATGGCGCTTGCTCTGGCGAAACAGTCACGGTCAACAGCGATGGCACCGCCAACATCAACGTTTCCGCTGGTTCAGCGCTCGCTCTCTACGCCGCAGCCAGCACCAACGGTGGTGGCGGTGGCGGCGGCACCACCCAATCGGTGTACAGCCAAATGAATCTCCGTGGCACCGCCAACGGCTGGAGTAACACCGCCATGACGCTCGTCTCTGATTACACTTGGGAAGCCACTGTCGACTTCGGCGCAACCAGCAACGAACGGTTCAAGTTAGATGTCTACGGTGACTGGTCACTCAACTATGGCGACACCAATGCGGATGGCTTCGCCAACCAATTCGGTAGCGATATCGCCGTCACCCAAGGGGCTGGCTCCTACACCATCACTTTCAACGACAGCACCAAAGCGTACACTGTCACCAAAAATAGTGGTGGTGGCGGCGGTGGCGGCACCAGTTGCTCGGCCGTAACCGTCAACTTCAACGTCAACAACGCTTTCACCAACTGGGGGCAAAATGTTTACGTGGTCGGTAGCACCCCTGAACTAGGTAGCTGGAATCCAGCCAACGCTGTTTTGCTCAGCGCTGATAATTATCCAACTTGGGACGGTTCGGTCTCGATGAGTGCGGAAACGGCCGTTTCCTACAAATACATCAAAATCGACGGTAGTGGCAACGTTACCTGGCAATCCGGTGCCGACCAAACCCTCACCACCCCTTGCTCTGGCTCTGTCAATACCAACGATAGCTGGTAATCCTTCACATCACCTCTTAAGGTAACTGGTTCCTAAAGTCAAAAACGCTCGGCCGTGTGGCCGAGCGTTTTTTATTACCCCAAAACCAGATGACATCCTCCCATTTTATAGTATAATCCTCCCACTATTCCGTAATCATTAACACATCCTACCCCTTCACTTCAACCGTCATTTCGAGCGCAGTTCAATCCGCTTCTCACAAAAAACACCTCACATACATAACAAGGATTGAACGAAGTTGAGAAATCTACTATCATCTAACCCACCACAACATAACCAAAGGAACCAAACCATGACCCTCTTACACATAAACCCCACCGTCAAAACCGCCCTCGCCAACGGCGAACCAGTCGTCGCCCTCGAAAGTACCGTCATCACCCACGGCCTCCCCTACCCCCAAAACCTCGAAACAGCCCAAAATATGGAAGCCGCCGTCCGTGACGGCGGCGCCACGCCCGCCACCATCGCCCTCCTCGCCGGCCAAATCCATATCGGCCTCTCCCCCGACCAACTCCAAGCCCTCGCCCAAAAACCAAGCCACTCTGTCCGCAAATGCAGCCGCCGTGATATCCCCCTCGCTATCGCCAATCAAGAAGATGGCGGCACCACCGTCGCCGGTACCATGATTCTCGCCCACCAAGCCGGTATCGAGGTTTTTGCCACCGGTGGCATCGGCGGCGTCCACCGCGGCCACCCCTTCGACGTCAGCGCCGACCTCATCGAACTCGGCCGCACCCCCGTCACCGTCGTCTCCAGTGGCTGCAAATCCATCCTCGATATGCCCCTCACCTACGAACTTCTCGAAACCCATGGCGTCCCCGTCATCGGCTACCAAACTGATTACATCCCCGCTTTCTTCAGCCGCAGTAGTGGCCTCACCGCCGATATCCGCCTCGATACCCCCCAACAAGTCGCCGCCACCATCCACGCCCGCCGCCAACTCGGCCTCGCCTCCGGTACCCTCGTCACCGTCCCCGTCCCCGAAGCCGATGCCCTCCCCCAAGCCGAAGCTGAAGCCGCCATCTCCCAAGCCATCACCGAAGCCGATTCAGCCGGTATCCATGGCGGCGCCGCCACCCCGTGGCTCCTCGCCCGCATCGTTGAACTCACCAACGGCCGTAGCCTAAAAGCAAACCAAGCCTTTCTACTAAATAACGCTCGCGTCGCTGCCCAAATCGCCGCCGCCCTCTAACCCCTAGCTACAATCGCCTAGTATAAATGATGCTCCCCCCATCACCTACTCCACCACTTGCCAATAACCACTATCCCACAAAATCAACTCATACCCACCAATCGCGCTCACCTTAAACCCAAACCGGCTACCGGCTACTGTGCCCACCCGCGATACCCGCTCAAAATTCATCACATATGTCTGCTCGCCACGCTCTCCCCAACCCAAACCAGCTCGTACCTCCGGAAAATAATGCCACACCTTACCAAAACCCAATACCGGCGTGACATATCCCGCTGGAGCGATGGCCGCTTCATAATAGTTTGATAACCGTCCATAACTCACCGCTGGATATTGATCAAATGTACCATCATGATAAATAACAAAAATATCCCCCGTCTCATGCCAATACATCATCACCCCACCCTCAAATGATTGCCACGCCGCTGGAAAGCGCATTCTTTCCGGTAACGTCGGCAATGCCCCCGCACGACTATCGACTTTAAATGTCCACTCACCCGTTCCACTCAATAAAATCATTTCACCATCATCTAATGTGATTTGAAGCTGACGTATACCACTCGCCGTTAAAATAACTTCATCAATCTCAGCCTGATAACTTATCTCTGGAGATGTCGCCCAACCCAAATCATCTCGAACGGCTCCTTCATGTCCCCATACCCGTCCAAACCCATACGCTGGTCGCACCAAACCAGCCGGCGTCGCTTCCCAAACTGGGTTCTCCGCCCAAAACTCGTACACATCTAACGGGAAATGCCGAAAACGACCCTGGTCAACACCCACTAACACATAAATCTCTTCCGTATCCTCCCGCCATATCATATGCCCCCTTTCATATGCTTGTATCACCACCGTACTCGTTACCACATTTTCCGGTACAGTCGCCTCGGCCGCCGGTGGCAACCAATAAATCACCCCCGAACCATATAAAACCATCACCAATAAAATCCATTTACCTTTACTAACCATCATAACACCTCTTCTAGAAACAACAGGTCTAAAGTGTAATGCCCTTAGACAAAACAGAATGTAAAATCATAATTCCATCTTATCAATAACAATAATCTCTTACTGGCTTCTTTTATGATGACTACCCTACCATCAACCTACGCCCCTCCTTGTATCAACTCCCCCCCTACCCCCGTTCACTCATGCTTTAACCTCTAACCAACACATCCATCCGCCCCCACCAACCAAGCGGTACCAACCCCACTAACGCATACAACAACCCCACCCGATACGATAAACGCTCTCGCAACTCCTTCGCCGCCCCAAACTCCAACAAGGCCAATGCCTCTTTGTTATAACGTGCTGAACGCATATACTGCTTCATATAATAACAAAACAAACTGTAATTATGCCAAAACCAAGGATCTCTCTGCGAATGCGGCGCCATCGCCGCAAACACCACTCGGCCTCGCTCCCCATACTTCTGCCGCATCGCCGCTAAATCAACTTTCTTTAACCGCTCCTCCCTCGTCGCCAACGCCATAATCGCAATAAATAACGCCACCATACATTGATGCGCCAACATCTCTTGATTCCGCGTCTCGCTCAACGCCAAAACCTTCTCATATTGTGCCTGCGCCAAATTAAATCTCTGCGCCCGACACCGATAATGTAATTTCCCTAATTGTGTATGAAAATGAGCTTCATTAGCCGGCTCCAACCGCACCACATGGGCTAATAACGCCTCAATATCCCCCTTAGCCCGATCTAACCACAACTGCACAAACCCAATTTCTGGCGCCTCACCCACTGCCCCCGTCTCACTTACCATCAACAACGCCTCATCCAACCACGCCTGCCCCTGCTCAATCCCCTCTAACTCATACGCATCCCCATCAATATATGACGCCGCCACCAACGCATACGCCATACCCGCAAACGCATACGGCCGCGAACCACAATCACGAAACAACATCACCGCCTCAAACAACGGCTCCATCCATCCCCGATACCCATCAACCAAATCAATTCCCCGTGCAAACATCGATTTTGCCGTTTCCGTTAATGACATCTCGGCCGGCCACTCATAATCAGCACAATGACCTAACAACAATTTATAATCACCCATCCCTATATCCTAAACCTTATCCCAATCATATGACAACTTATTAAATTCACTCCCCATTAAACCTGAAACTATCTCTTAACGCAACCTCCCCCCATCCCGCCTAACATGATATAATTACCCTGAGTCCGGTCATTTTCACGTCATTTTGAGTGGAATTTTGCCCGCCCTCCCCATTTAAAACCTACCAGCCGCTAAAGGGCAAAATGGAATCGAAAAATCTGCCCTAACCATACCCCAACCAATCATTACACCGGCTTAGTTAAGTACACGGAGCATCCCTATGTCCACCCCCGAAGAAACTTTCTGGCAATGGTTCCTCAACAACGAAGAACGTATTTTTAACTACCAAGAAGACCAAGATGCGGTCCTCGATGAACTTAGCCACGCCATCCAACAAGTCCACTCTAACCTGACCTTCGCCCTCTCCGCCCAACTCATTAACGGTATGCGTGAATTCATCGTCAGCGCCAATGGCATCCAAACCGCTTTTCCCCACGTCGAAAAGTTAGTCGATGCCGCCCCTCTCCTCGGCCGCTGGCAATGGATCAAATTCCGCCCCCGCCACCGCGAAATCCTCAATATCCGCATCGATGACCACCACATGGTCCGCGCCGATGACGTCCACTACCTCATGTTTGCCACCGATGATAAAGTTGGCATCTTCCTCTTCTTCGATAATTACACCCCCGAACAACATGAACTCTACGCCCAGCTCGGCTTCCTCTTTCTCGACCAAGCCCTTGGCGAATACGACATCGAAACCAAAGTCGGCCCCATCGAACTCTACAGCCGCGACTCCGACCTCTTCGCCAAATCCGCCCCCCTCCGCGACCTCCCCGCCCATTTCGATGCCTACTGGGCCTCTAAAACATCCTAATCCCTCGGCACCAATACCATCTGCAACATCCTCCGCCCCGTATCACCATGGATATACGCCCCACTCTGCACAAACCCATACTTATCATAAAATGCCCGGCCAATCCCATTGGCCGCAAACACCTCAAGCTCTAAAACAGGATACTTCTCCCGCGCCACATCCAACAACTTCCCACCAATCCCTTGCCGATGATACGCCGGCCGCACAAACAACGCCCCCACCTCATTCCCCGCTAACGAAACAAAACCCACTACCTCTCCCTCAACTTCCGCCACCCACGTCTCCACTTCCGGTAAATACACATTATGAATACTTTTCCGCTCCTCAGCCAAAAACGACGGGCTCAAAAATGAATGCGCCACCTGCGACGCTTCCTCCCACGCCCGTAACACCCCCTCTAAATCGCCGTCCCGATAACGCCGAATCGTCATCATACCAATTGTTCTAACCACCGCCGCGCCCGTATCGCAATCGGTGACGCCAACGCTTGACGCACCACATCCATATCCTTCTCTTTCATATACCACAACCGAAACATATCCAATAACAACACATTCTGCTCGCCTGCCACCTGCCTCTCAACCCTATCCCCCATCTGAATCGTCCCCGTTTTGATAACGCGCGCATACGCCCCCGGCCGCTCGGCCGCCACAAACTGTTTCACAAACCCATTATCCCCCATCTTCGTCGCTAACTTCGAACACGGAATTCGTGGCGATGTCAACTCCAATACAGTCTCCCCAATCACGAACCGATCACCAACCCGCAACACATCTTCCCCAAAAGTATCAATCATCAAATTCTCCCCAAACATCCCCGCCTCTAATGTTCGCCCCAATCTCTCTTCCCACCAGGCATAATCTTCCCGACTATAAACATACACCGCTTGATCCACACCCCCATGATGCTCCCCATCAGCCACCACATCACCCACCAATCCCATCTCACCCACCGTCAACGGAGCTTTCCACGGCCGCTTCCCAATCCCTGTCGGCACCATATCCCCACCAATTAACATCATCTCTCTCTGCCCCACATTTACACTTAATAATTTCATAACAAATCCTTTACAGCCCACTGAGAGCTATCATTCCTGCCTAACTGCTGTCCGTTTTTACAATTACCGGCGCAATCCGCGAATATGTCATTCCAGCACAGGCCGGAATCCACTTGTAAAACCACCTTCATTGTAGCTTCGTTCTCCGCAAAGCCTACCTGCTCAACAAAAACGGATAGCATCCTAGAAATTTACTTAAACCATCTCGAAAATCTTTAGCTTAATACCCCCACATTTTACCCTCCCCCCCTCCTTCAATGCAACCCCAACCCCCTACTACCCCCCCAACTCCCTTACGCACGCATAATCCCTCGCAATGCATTCAAAATCTCTTGCTCCGCCTGCTGATACACCTCTTTCGAAATCCGCTCTTGTGCCCGCAACAACCGCAACCGTTCCCAGGCAAAGCGCCATAACGATTCTGGCGTGGTATGCAATTCCCCCACCTTCTTACTACTCCCCGCTTCTATCTGCTCCAAACGCCCCGCTAACCACAACTGCTCGTTGCTCGCCTCCGCCTTCACTTCACCCACCAACTTTTGACAACTATTGCTCCACCAATCAATCGCTAATCGCTCCCAAAAACGCCATTGCGCCAACTCTAATTGCCAAATCTCCCGCATATCAATCGGTTGTTGCCGCCGCCCAAATATATTATATTCTCTCATTTGATATACTTCCTGAATCATAAGATGCCTCCTAAAAAATCAACCTATTTAAACGCTGGCATGGTTCATATTCCTTTACAAATCACTTTACAAAACCACAGCCCTACCAAGGGCTGTCCTACTCCTAAAGTCACCTTTGTTTACGCCTTGTTTTTAGCTAACAATCGTCTCATTTGTAAAATCAATTCTGAACCATCCCTAAACTCTTGCTACTAATAGTACTGTCAAAACGCACTCAAAAGTCCATAATTTGTCCCCTTATCCTACCGAAAACAACCATCCACCCACCCTCATAATCAAAATCGATTACAAAAATATTCACATCAACCAATTTGTTGCATTTATTTTCCTAAATGGGTAAAATAAGTTCATATTAATCACCAAACAGCAAGAATAACTGGATTTAATGAACCAACATGGATGAAATAGACAAAACTTTACTCCACCATTTGCAAGAAGATGCACGTATTACCAATGTCGAACTCGCTCGGCATGTAAAACTCTCCCCACCAGGTCTCCAAAAACGTCTCCGCAAACTTGAAAACGCGGGCGTTATCTCCCAATATACCACCCTCGTTGACCGTAAAGCGGTCGGTTTTGACCTAATGTGCTTTGTCCAAGTAACTCTGCGCCGTCACGAAGCCGATGCTATCGCCGAATTCCGCGCATTCGTCAGCACTGTCCCCGAAATCTTGGAATGTTATCATATCACCGGTGAATATGATTACCTTCTTAAAATTATCGTTCGCGATACCGACCACCTCGAAAAATTCTTGGTCGAAACGCTAACCCCAGCCGCTGGCATGGATAAAATCCGTACCAGCTTGGCTTTAAGTGAGATTAAAAAAACAACGGCCGTTCCCGTCCTCCCGAATGGCCCCACAATAATCGAATAAGGAACTCTTATACAATGACTATGGTGAAAACCTTGCCCAACTTACAAAATATCCAAACTCTGCCCGTCCCCAACAATGAACCCCAATTTGCCGATTGGACTTACTCTATGGAACGGTCTGTCCTCCGCCAAATGATCGCCGTCGTCGCCCAACCAGGCATTCTCTCCTTCGCTGGTGGCCTCCCAGACCCCAAACTCTTCCCCTCGGCCAACTACAGCCAAGCCCTCAGCCATACCCTCGCCACTGACCCCAAAGCCCTCCAATACATGCCCCCCTCCCCTATCCTCAAACAACATATCGTTGACCTCATGGCCCAACGCGGCGTCACCTGCACCCCCGATGAAATCTTCATCACCACCGGTGCCCAACAAGGACTCGACGTCCTTACCCGTATGTTCCTTAACCCCGGTGGCCAAGTCCTCATGGAAAATATCATCTACACCGGCGCCCAACAAGTCACCTCCCCCTTCCAACCAGAAATCCTCACCGTCAACACCGACCTCAATACCGGTATGGATGTCGACGCCGTCGCTGACCTCCTCGCCGCCGGCCATCGCCCCGCCTACATCTACGTCATCCCCGAAGCCCATAACCCCCTTGGCGTCAGCCTCAGCCAACCTAAACGCCAACAACTCATCCACCTCGCCCGCCAATACCAAATCCCTATCATCGAAGATGACCCCTACTGCTTCCTCAGCTACGATAAACCCGCCCCGCCTCCTATCCGCTCCCTCGATGATGATTGGGTCTTCTACCTCGGCTCCTTCTCCAAAATTATGGCCCCCGCCCTCCGCCTCGGCTGGATGGTCGCCCCCGCCCACCTCATTAATAAACTCACCGTCGCCAAAGAAATGTCCGACCTCGAATCCTCCGCCCTCACCCAACGTGCCGTCGCTCACTACCTCTCCGCCGGCCACCTCGCCCCCCACCTCGACCAAGTCCGCGCCGCCTACGGCCAACGCCGTGACCTCATGCTCCAAGCCCTCACCGACTACTTCCCCACCTCCGCCCGCTGGACCCAACCCCACGCCGGTATGTTCATCTGGGTCGAACTCCCCCCCCATATCAATACCAAAGATCTCCTCCAACAATCTATCGACCAAGAAAAAGTCGCTTTCATTCCTGGCTACGCCTTCGCCGTCGACAAGAAAAGTGGCACCAACTGCCTCCGCCTCAACTACTCCAATTGCGACCCCGACCTCATCACCGATGGTATCGCCCGCTTAGCCAACGTCATTAACCAACACTTAACCTAATTTTTGAATGATTGTCACCTGAGTTTAGCAATTTACAATCCCCTTCCAACGTCATTTCGAGTGGAGTTTTGCCCGTTTTCCTCATTTCAAACCTCTCAATCGTCAAAGGGCAAAATGGAATCGAGAAATCTACCCTAACAATACTCATAACTAATTCTTTGACCGGTTTAACCAATTATCAAACTCAGATTAATTCACTTAATAACAAACTTGTCTCACTTTTACATGTAAGTTGTTTAATTTAAAAATTCCACACTTTTAGAGTAACAACTTCAACGTATTAAACGGCATATTTTCAAGATCAAATGTCGAGATTATTTAGTTTAATACACTTACCCACTTTTATCTCATAAGGAGTACTATTTCCCATGTCAGAAGATTTCTTACCTATTAAAAAAATGGACCATGTTGAATTTTATGTCGGTAACGCCAAACAAGCCGCTCACTACTACCGTACCGGCTTCGGTTTTGCCAATAGCGCTTACAGTGGCCTCGAAACCGGCAACCGCGACCGCGCCTCCTATGTCATGGAACAAGGCAACGTCCGCCTCGTCCTCTCCACCGCCCTCACCCCAGACCACCCCATCGCCCGCCACGCCCACCTCCACGGCGACGGCGTCGCCGTCATCGCCATGGAAGTCCCCGATGCCGCCAGCGCCTACAAAGAATCCACCGCCCGCGGCGCCACCGGCGCTATCCCCCCCACCCGCGAAGAAGATGAATATGGCGTCATCTCCTACTCCGCCATCCGCGCCTACGGCGATACTCTCATCAAATTCGTCGACCGCTCCCAATACAATGGCCCTTTCTGGCCCGGCTACCAAGCCCGTAACGGCTTCGAACTCGATAAAAAAGGTCGCCACCCTGGGTATGGCCTCGCCCACATTGACCATATGGTCGGTAATGTCGAACTAGGTGCCATGAACCGCTGGGTCGACTTCTTCGCCAACACCATGGGCTTCAGCCAACTCCTCCATTTCGATAACGAAGACATCTCCACCGAATACTCTGCCCTTATGTCCAAAGTAATGCAAAATGGCAACGGCAAAGTCAAATTCCCCATCAACGAACCCGCCGAAGGCAAGAAAAAATCCCAAATCCAAGAATATCTCGACTTCTACTATGGCCCTGGCGTCCAACATATCGCTCTCTCCACCGGTAACATTCTCGAAACGGTCACCAAACTTAAAGAAAGTGGTATCGACTTCCTCACCGTCCCCACCACCTACTACGATGTCCTCGAAGATCGTGTCGGTAAAATCAATGAGCCTATCGACAAATTAGCCGAACTCGGCATCCTTGTCGACCGCGACGAAGAAGGCTATCTCCTCCAAATCTTCACCAAACCGGTCGAAGACCGCCCCACCGTCTTCTTCGAAATTATCGAACGCCACGGCAGTCGTGGCTTCGGCAAAGGTAACTTTAAAGCCCTCTTCGAAGCCATCGAACGTGAACAAGACCTGCGCGGCAACCTTTAGGAGTAATCACCGATGACTTACTACTATAAATTAGGCCAATTCCCCCATAAACGTCATACCCAATACCGGAAAGATGATGGCTCTCTTTATCACGAAGAAGTAATGGGTATTCACGGCTTCGCTGGTATCCAATCCATCCTCTATCACCTCCACCCCCCTACCCAAATTCGCCAAGTCGAAAAAGCCGAAATCGTTAACATCGAATATGAAGATTTAGGCGCGTTACAACCACGCCACTTCATGTCCGCCCCCATCCCCGCCGGCGGCGACGCCGTCAGCGGCCGCGTCCCCATCCTCGGCAACAGCGACGTCGTCATCTACATCGTCCGCCCCACCGAACCGATGACATATTTCTACAAATTCGCCCACGGTGATGAAGTGCTCTTTATCCACGATGGCACTGGCGTCCTTGAATCCCAATTCGGCCCCCTCCGCTACCGCCCTGGCGACTATCTCGTCATCCCCACCGGCGTCATCTGGCGCCTCATCCCCGATGAAGATGTCGACCAACGTATCCTCGTCACCGAAGCGTACGGCCATATCGAACCCCCTAAACGCTACCTCAACCGTTACGGCCAATTCCTCGAACATTCCCCCTACTGCGAACGCGACATTCGCCCCCCCGATGACCTCGTCACCTACGACGAAAAAGGGGAATTCGAAGTCCGCGTCAAAGCCCGTGGCGCTGTCACCCGCTTTGTCTACGGCCACCACCCCTTCGATGTCGTCGGTTGGGATGGCCATCTCTGGCCCTTCGCCTTCAACATCGAGGACTTTGAACCGATTACTGGCCGCGTCCATCAACCCCCTCCCGTCCACCAAACCTTTGATGGCCCTGGTTTTGTCATCTGCTCCTTCGTCCCCCGTCTCTTCGACTACCACCCCCTCGCCATCCCCGCCCCCTACAACCACTCTAACGTCGACTCCGATGAAGTCCTCTACTATGTCGAAGGCGACTTCATGTCCCGCAAAGGTATTGAACGCGCCTCCTTCACCGTTCACCCCAATGGCATCCCCCACGGCCCCCACCCCGGCACCTACGAAGGCTCCATTGGCAAAGAACGCACCGAGGAACTCGCCGTCATGATCGACACCTTCCGCCCCCTCCGCGTCACCAAACAAGCCCTCGCCCTCGAAGACGCTGACTACAGCCAAAGCTGGCTCCCTGAACGGCATGGCCTCCCCGCCATGGGCGACTAACCTAACAACCTAACCAACCTAAGTTCGACAATTTCCCCCTCTTCCCAACGTCATTTCGAGCGGAATTTTACCCGCCATATGAATAATCGTTTCTCATCAATCTAAAAAGGGTAAAATGGAGTCGAGAAATCTGCTCCACAACAACTCTACATCACACCCCAACAGGCAACGAATTAATTTCCGCTCGAAATGACATCTAAGGAGCTTCCCACATGCACTTCAATCCCACCCAACTATCCGCCAAAGACCGCTACAAACTATGCATCGGCGCTATCCTCCCCCGCCCCATCGCTTGGGTTAGCACGATGAGCCCTAACGGCACCCTCAACCTCGCCCCCTACTCCTACTTCAATATCGCCAGCACCAACCCCATCATCCTCGCTTTCTTCCCCCAACGTCAACCGAACGGCCAACCCAAAGACACCCTAAACAATATCGAAGCCCATCCCGAATTTGTCATCAATCTCACCAATGAAGAAACCGTCCACCCCATGAATCGCACCGCCACCCCGCTCCCCCCCGATCAATCAGAATTTGAATGGGCCGATCTCGAACCAACCCCTAGCCAAACAATCCAAGTCCCCCGCGTCGCCATCGCCCCTATCGCCTACGAATGTACCCTCCACAGTATCACCCACTTCGGTACCGAACCAGGCAGTGGTGCCGCTGTCTTCGGCCTCGTCCAATCAATCTATGTCCGCGATGACCTCTACACCGACCATGGCTATATCGACCTCGGCCGCTTCGGCCCTATCGGCCGCCTCGCCGGCGCTGCCTACACCCGCACCACCGACACCTTCGACCTCAACCGTATCCCCCCTACGCCCTAACGCCGCCGCCGCCCACCCCGCGACGAACTACTCGATGACCGCCGCCGCCCACCTCGCGACGAGCTACTCGATGACGACCGTGACGACGACGACCGTGACGATGACGAAAAAATACTCGACCGCCGACTCGATGAATACGACCGATTACTCGACCACCCACCACTACTACTATGACTATTCGTCATCTGCCACCCCTGCCGTGCCGCCTGCTCCGCCTTTTGCCGCGCATACCGAATTTCCCGTCGCGCCTGCTCCGCCTCTCTCAATGCCTGCTCCAACTCCTTTTTCATCTGCACCAATTGATGCCGATTAACGCCCGCTACCAACATCATCGGTAAACCACGCTGTACAGCCGCCACCAACCCCTCCTCTGTCGACGTATTCGCCATATGCTTAGCACTATCAATAATCCCCTCAACCTTCACCCGCAATGTCGCCACCTCATCATAAAGCGCCTCATAACTCACCTCATCCGCTTCTAACTGCTTCTTCGCCGCCATCACCGCCTCCTCCACCCCCTCCCACAAACCAATCACTTTAACCAATGCCGCCTGCCACGCCTTATCCTCCACCCCACTAATCAACGTCCGTCCCTGCCGCGCCGCCGCCCACGACTCTTCCGCCGCCGCCAACAACGCACTCCCCTCATTCGTCCGCACGACCCCTTTCTGCCCCTTCGCTTGTGCCAATAACGCTTCCACCAACTGATTAATCTCTTGCTCCTTCACCGCCAACTCACTCTCCAACGCGTCAATCTCCGCAATCTCCGCCTCGGCCGCCGCCAACGCCCCCTTCGCCTCACTCCGCGCCGCCACCTGCTTCTGCACCGCCTCTACAAACCGCCGCTCGCCAGCCAACGCCCGCGCCATCCCCAACTTCGTCTCCACCCCTACCAAAATCTCATCCACCTCTGGCGAAATCTTCGCATCCTCCGCATCCCGCAAAGCCACCGCCTCCCGCCACACCCGCTCCGCTTCTGCAATCCCCCCTTCAATCGTCTTCTCCGCCGTGCTCACTTCCTGCCACCGATGAATAATCTCATTCAAAGCCAACAACGTATCCGCCACCGCCGTCTCCGCCTCATCTAATCGCCCCTCCGCTTCCACAAATGCCTGCGCCTCCATCCCATTCAACCGCTTAATCGCCACCAAATCACCCCCCGCTACCTCCCGCAATACCGCCAACGGCCCTTGCACCCCCTGCGTAATATCATTCCAATTCTCCGCCGGATACTGATTCAACTTCTGCCATGCCCCCAACGCTTCCCCTTGCGCTAACTTAATCACCATCTGTGTCTCACTCGCCAACCGCGCTAATCGCTCACTGTTTTCCCCGTGCAAACCAACCCACCAATCCATATTCGCCACCAACCGCTCCCCCGTCGCCGCCAATATATCTAACTCCGTCACCACATCAGTCAAGGCCGCCACCTGCCACGCCCCCTTTACCCGTCCTACACCAGCTTTCAATTCACCAATCAATGCCATGAAATCTGGTGACCGATAACCACTCTTCGCCTGCCCCATCACCCGCCCCAACTGCTCCTCATATCCCCCCCAAACCGCCATCGCCTGCTCCGCCGCCGCCACCCACTCCTCGGCCGCCTCCGCCCGATCAATCGCATACAAAAACCGCCCCGCCGCCAACTCCTTCTCCCCCGCCGCCACATGCGCCCGCCATGGCGCTAACAACACCTCTGGCTCTAACTCAAAAATCTTCTTCGTTACCGTCGTTTTTAACACCTCTCCCTGCTCCGCCGCCCCCGCCAATAACGACGGCGCCAACGCTTTCGCCTCGGCCAACTCCACCACCGCCGACTGCGTCGCCTCCACCGCCAATAACACCCCTTCATCCTCCATCCCATCTAACTCAACCACCTGTAACGGTACCAACAAATCAACCCCCTCCCACCCTTTCTCCGCCTCCCCCAACTCAATCTGTAAGCTCGCTGTCTCTTCCGCAAATGGCGCCACCCACCCCCGCAAATCTAATAAATCTCGTAACGGCTTCTCCTTCTCACTTTGCAACTCCGGCGCATCACTCCCAATCAAAACTAAATACAACAACTCCCACGCCCGCACTTGCCCCTCTAAATCATTATCATCCTCAACCTCTAACTGCTTTTGCAACGCTTTATGCCCCACAAACCCTTGCGTCAATGCCCTTTGACTCTGCTGCCAAATAAGCACCAAATCGGCCAAACGCTCCGGACTCTGCCCCCCACCACACGCCATCACCAACCGATACAAAACCATATCAGCTGGCTCATCCCCCTTTAACAACACCCATAACCCTTCTAGTAAACCACCTACTGTCCGGGCTAACCGCTCTCTTTGCGCCAACAACATCTCTTCTCTCTCCCGCTCCTCTAACCACGCTTCATACCGCGGCCGCATCCACCACAAACCCACCGCCACCACACCACTCCCCATCACCAACCCCATCACCATCAAACTCAATATATTCGCCCAATCCGTCCCTCCCGTGCCTACTTCATCCACCACGGGGGTCACTACCACCGTTGGCACCAATATCGACACCTCCCCACCATCAGCCGTCGCTCCAAAAGTTTCTGCCCACCCCAACCGCAACGCCTCGTTTACACCCACCGCCGCTCGCCCCGTCCGCAATCCACTACGTAACGCACTCTTCATCTGCGCCACCAACTGCTCATCAACATCAATCGGCGTTCCCCACAAACTTTCACCATAGGTCAAATTAGTCGCAAAATCAATATCTGCTGTACTCGCTTCTAACGCCAATACATCCCGCTCAAACCCAATCTCCCCATTCTCAAAACCCGCTATTCCGGCCCGTATCTCTACAATATCTAACTGCTCAAACCACTCATCTTCCGTCGCTGGCGCAAAATCAGTCAAATAGATAAACACCCGCACCCCTTGCCGATTCCACGGCTCTACCGCCCCACACACATCCTCGGCCGTCAACACCACCGACGTCTCCCCCGTATCAATAATCACATCACAACGCACCTGGGCCGCCCCTTCGACCCCACCAACCCCTAACACCCCCACCACAACCACCAACATCACCCCCACCAACCAGTTACCTAATCGCCCTGTCCTTACGCCACGCATCGCCCACTCCTTTCACCTATTATCAACTATATTTTCACCCACTACCACTCGCATCGGCCACGGCCGCCCCTTCCGTTCCCGATACAAACGCATCCGATAACCATACGCCGGATCGACCACCGATAACCGCTTCACCTCCCCCCCCACCAACACCTCCGGATCCAATACCCGTATCTTCGTCTCCACCCAAAAATCTGGCCGTGTCTCATCCCACACAAAACGTGTCTCCGGCTTAATCAAATCAATCCACCGCCGCACCTCAGCCTGCTCGGCCGCCCGCATCCGCCCCCAAACAACATCATCCGTCTCTTCAAAATCAGCTAAACCCAACACCCCCTCGGCCAAACACACCCGCAACGCCCGCGCCGTCACCTCATACAACCCCACCTCCCAAAAATTAGACCAACTACCCTCATCCATTTTCATATACGTCTCCCCCATCCACCGCGCCACCCCCACATCATCCACCACCATCCGCCCCTCCACCACAACTAAATGCGCCAAAAAATCCGCCACCTCAGCCCGATTAATCAGCCCCGCTGACAATGCATCTCGTAAACAATAATCCACCCGATCAGCACACAACGCCGGCGCTGGCTGCTCTAATAACGGATACAGACTCTCATCCACTACCTCTTCCCAATCATACCCATGCGCCGCTAACAATGCCGGCAACTCACTCTCCGCCACAAACCGCGCCTGTATCTGATCATGATAACTCTGCCGCTCCGCCGTATCTAACACATGATCAATCACATGACTAAACGCCGTATGGCTCACATCATGTAATAACGCCGCAATTTGCTCTGTCACCCCCCCACCTAAACGCCTCACCAATAACATCGTCCCTACCGAATGTTCATACCGTGTTACGTTAGAGGTGACGCCGATAACGGCCGTTATCCCATGCTGCCGCACCCCTTCCAAACGCCTCACCGTCGGCGTCACCAACAACGCCCCCAATACATCCTCTGTTATGGAAAACGTCCCATACACCACATCATCATAAACATGTTGCATTAATCACAACCTAATCTATGCCGCATCAGCCAACAAACGCCCAATCTCTACCTTCGCTTCCGCATAAGCCGCATCCAACTGCGGCAACATCTGATCCACTGAAGATTTATCGCCCGCTTTTAAATCCCGATCCAACGCTTTCGCCAAATCCGCTAACTTCGTCGCCCCCACATTCGCCGACGAGGACACAATCGTATGCACCGCCCGATACACCGCTTTATCATCCCCACTCTCCTGCCCCAACCTCGCCTCCATTAACAACCCCTCTGTCTCTTCATAATAATCATCAATAACAAATTGCATCTCCTCCACGTCATTGTCAAATAAAATCATCAAATTGTTCCATACAGAACGATCAATTACCTCACTCATTCATATCTCCTTGATTGCTACAATAACGCCTATTTTTTTATTTTTGCTTCAGCTTCCCTGTCGAAACAATTTTTATCACGCCTAATAAACCAATACGCAATATTACACACCCTGTTTACAACACTGTACCCCCAAAATTTAGCTTAGCTACCTAATTGTATCATACATTTAACCAAATGGGGGCAGTATAGCCGAATTTAACCTGAGTTCAATAATTCACAAATCCTCTCCGCCCAACGTCATTTCAAGTCCAATTTTACCCACCCTCCCCATTTAGAACCGACCAATCAACACAGGGTAAAATGGGATCGAGAAATCTACCCAAACAACACCCTAACCAACACTCTCCTCGGCCCCCCCCCTTCACACTATCTTCATAACCCCTTCATAACCTCTTCACCCCCCCCAGCTATACTCAATAAATAAGCCAACATAATCCCCAAACCCTCCACCCTTCCCCCCCTCTAATTACTGGAAGGAAACACAAATCAAGGGTAAACTAGGTCGTATCAACATTTACTTTAACAGCGTCTTTCCCTAACGTCATTTCGAGCGAAGTTTAATCCGCCCCCAACCAAAAACCCACACCCACCATCAACTAGGATTAAACGTAGCCGAGAAATCTGCCATCACTTCCCTCCAACCCAAACGCACCTCGGCCACCAGCCACCACGACGCTAATCAACCACAAAAGGAGTCCACCCATGGCTAAAACCATCATGCTTGTCGATGATGAAGAACGTCTCATCTCCCTCGTTAAAGCCTACCTCATCCAAGAAGGCTATCGTGTCGTCACCGCCCGCAACGGCCGTGACGCCATGTTCATCGCCCGTGACGAAAAACCAGACCTCATCGTTCTCGATATCATGATGCCCGAAATGGATGGCTTTGAATTCATGCGTATCCACCACCGCGAACGAGACACCCCTGTCATCATCCTCAGCGCCCGTGTCGATGAAACCGACCGCGTCCTCGGCCTCGAACTCGGCGCCGACGACTACGTCACCAAACCATTCAGCCCCCGCGAACTCACCGCCCGCATCAAAGCCGTCCTCCGCCGCACCACCAAAGATGACGCCCCCATCGACATCCTCCGCTGCGACAACCTCCTCCTCGACCGCACCAATCACCTCGTCAAACTCAACGACGAAACCGTCGACCTCACCCCCTCCGAATTCGACCTCCTCGCCACCCTCATGGCCTCCCCCGGCCGCGCCTACTCCCGCATCGACCTCCTCGACAGCATTCAAGGTACCGCCTTCGAAGGCTACGAACGCACTATCGATGTTCATATTAAAAATATCCGCGCCAAAATCGAAGAAAACCCCCGCTCCCCTCGCTACATCGAAACCGTTTACGGCGTCGGCTATCGCTTCGCCCCCGAGTAAAAAACCATGTTTCGCTCAATTACACCCAAACTCGTCCTTTCCTTCCTACTCGTTAGCGTCCTCGGCACCTCCTTCGTCGCCGCCCTCGCCGGACAACTCGCTGGCACCGCCTTCGATGACTTCCTCTTCTCCCAAACCCTTGACGATTTTGCTGAGCGCTTAACCATTTACTATGACAACAACGGCAGTTGGGACAACATTCGCACCTACTACCCCATGGTCGGCCCCCGCCGCAACGGCCGTAACGATCCCCCCCCCCGCCGCAATAACAACAACCCACAACTCAACACCTTCCAACCACCCCCTCCCGGTGGCGATTTAGGTGGCTTCATCGCTTTAGTCGATGCCAACGGCTATGTCATCATCCCCGGCTACGGCTACGACCTCAACCAACGCGCCTCCAAAAAAGAGATGAACCAAGGCTATGAAATCGAAAACGATGGTCAAACCATCGGCTATCTCGTCGTCCAACCCGGCGCCTTCCGCAACAACAACGAAGTCGCCGCCTTCCTCACCGAAGTCCGCCAAGTCTTAATCAGAGCCACTCTCGTCGCCACCCTCATCGCCCTCGCCGTCAGCATCTTCCTCGCCAACACCCTCACCCGCCCCCTCCGTGAACTCACCCAAGCCACCCACATCCTCGCCAAAGGCAACCTCGACCACAAAGTCGATGTCCACTCCCAAGATGAACTCGGCCAACTCGCCGACGCCTTCAACCAAATGGGCACCGACCTCGCCGAAGCCCAAAATATGCGCCGCCAACTCACCGCCGATATCGCCCACGACCTTCGCACCCCCCTCAGCATCATCCTCGGCCACGCCGAAGCCCTCAGCGATGGCGTCCTCCCCCCCAGCACCGACACCTTCGAACTCATCCACGACGAAGCCCAACGTCTCAACGGCCTCATCGAAGACCTCCGCACCCTCTCCCTCGCCGAAACGGGCGAACTCTCCATCATGCCCCGCCCCACCCCCGCCTACGACCTCCTCCAACGCATCACCGCCAGCTACACCCCCCAAGCCCAACAAAAAAATATCACCATCAACCTCCAAGCCCCCCCCAACCTCCCCACCATCACCGTCGACCCCGACCGCATGCTCCAAGTCCTCAATAACCTCATGAGCAACGCCATCCGCTACACCCCCCTCGACGGCCAAATCACCATCGATGGCTACCAAAACAACGACCGCCTCCACATCACCCTCCACAACACCGGCCCCCACATCCCCGCCGATCAACTCACCCGCATCTTCCATCGCTTCTACCGTGTCGACAAATCACGCCAACGCCACAACGGCGGCTCCGGCCTCGGCCTCGCCATCGCCCAATCCATCATCGTCGCCCACAACGGCCAAATCACCGTCGAAAGCGCCCCCAACCACGGCGTCACCTTCATCATCAACCTACCACTAACACCACAACCCACCTAAACACCCCTCCATGCGTCACTTAATTGCCCTCAAACAACGCCTCCCCGGCCTCAACCACTACCTCCTCATTCCCATCCTATCCATCATCATCCTCTACCCCATCCTCACTGTCGCCGCCTTCTGTACCGATGACGCCGCCTTCCACCTCCTCCGCCTCGTCCAACTCGACCATCTCATCGACCAAGGCGTCTGGTACAGCCGCTGGGCCCCCGATATGGCCTACGGCTACGGCTTCCCCTTCTTTAACTTTTACGCCCCCCTCGCCTACTACGCCGCTTGGCTCATCGCCCAACTAACCAGTAACCTCGACCTCGCCTTCCGCCTCACCTTCGCCCTCGGCGTCGTCGCCTCCGGCTGGGCCAGCTACCAACTCGCCCGCGAACATTTCCACCCCCTCGCCGCCCTCGTCACCGCCATCGCCTACATCTACGCCCCCTACCAAGCCTACGACATCTTCTTCCGTGGCAACCTCGCCGAATCTTTCGCCTGGTTCATCATCCCCCTCGCCCTCTACTTTATGGGCCGCCTCGCCCGCACCGCCGACCGCCGCTGGCTCGCTGGCACCATCCTCAGCTACGCCGCCATCCTCCTCACCCACAACGTCTTCGCCCTCATCTTCAGCCCCCTCCTCGCCATCTACGCCCTCGGCCAACTATTCTGGCACCGCCAACACATCACCCGCCAACACATCACCGCCGTCACCCTCGCCCTCCTCTGGGGCCTCGCCCTCACCACCTTCTTCTGGCTCCCCGCCCTCCTCGAACGCGACCTCGTCCACAGCGACCGCCTCCTCGTCCCCCCCGTCTTCGTCTACTGGGGCAACTACATCAGCTGGTACGAACTCTTCATCCCCCCCCAAACCGTCTACACCACCATCCTCAACCCCTCCCCCGCCCGCAGTCTCGGCCTTATCCCCCTCCTCCTCGCCCTCCCCAGCCTCGCCCTCCTCCGCTACGGCACCTACACCCAAAAAGGAGAAATCCTCTTCTTCGCCACCAGCACCCTCGCCTACAGCTTCCTCATGACCGCCACCTCCCAACCCATCTGGGACACCCTCCCCCTCCTCGAATACGTCCAATTCCCTTGGCGCCTCCTCGGCCCCGCCGCCCTCACCCTCGCCATGCTCATCGGCGGGACCACCCACCTCCTCATCACCCCCCTCCCCCGCTACACCCACACCCCCACCCTCATCCTTTTCTTCACCCTCCTCACCTTCAATAACCTCCCCTGGTTCAACGCCCGCCCCTGCCCCAGCCTCACCAACCCCACCCCCGCCGATATCATCAACTACGAAATCGCCACCGCCACCATCGGCACCACCGCCAAAGGCGAATACCTCCCCCGCACCGTCGATGCCATGCCCACCGAACCCGCCACCACCCCGTTCCGATCTCTCCCCGATGATGTCACCCTCCACCACAGCCAACACCACCCCCACCACACCACCCTCAACCTCACCACCCCCCAACCCTTCACTCTCACCTTCAACAGCTTTTACTACCCCGGCTGGGTCGCCGCCATCAACAACCAATCCGTTCCGATAACCCCTGCCACCCCCACCGGCCTCTCCCAACTCTCAATCCCTGTCGGCACCCATCTCATCGAGCTCCGCTTTGCCTCCACCCCCAGCCGCACCGCGGCCAACACCATCTCCGCCCTCGCCCTCCTCTCCTTCGCCGCCCTCCTCTATCTCTGGCCCTCGGCCACCCCCCTCCCCGCCACCACCAACCCATCCGTTCCGATAACGCCCGCCTCGGCCACCACCTGGAGCCTCGCCCTCACCACCCTCCTCTTCACCCTCCTCATCCACCGCCTCGAACCACAAAGCTGGATGTTTTGGCAACGGCCGTTTCCCCCACCCCAAAACCCCGTCACCTTCACCAACCAAATGACCCTCCACCAAGCCCAACTACCCACCACACCCCTCCCCGCCGACCAACCCATCCCCGTCAACCTCGTCTGGACCAACCAACAAGACCTCGACCGCCGCTACCAAACCACCATCCAACTCGTCGATGACCACGGCCAACTCTGGAGCCCCAAAGACAGCCAACGCCCCCGCCGCTTCCGCGGCGCCTACCATACCTACGACTGGCCCCCCCACAGCTACGCCTACGATTGGCACGAAATCACCCCCCTCCCCGGCACCCCGCCCGGCACCTACACCCTCCAACTCACCCTCTTCGACTACGACACCCTCCAACCCGTCCCCCTCAACAACAATCTCACCCACCCCCTCGGCACCATCCAACTCACCCCGCCTACCACCACCCCCCACTTCCAACCCCAATACCCCTACACCCAACCCAACCCCCCCGACCTCCAACTCTTAGGCTACAACAGCGACCGCCGCCAAGCCACCCCCGGTGACCCCT
>DATHYN010000174.1:0-14927 GCA_035459145.1 Anaerolineae bacterium
CTTTTCGAGCGCAGTGACAGCCCGCCATCCCCATCACCACCTCATCCCCACCACAACAAGGGCCTTCTGTCTTTTCGAGCGCAGTGACAGCCCGCCGTCCCCATCACCACACCATCCCCACCACAACAAGGGCCGAACGAAGTCGAGAAATCTACTATAATAATCCATATTCCCATACCTAAACAGGTAACTTTAACACTTAACCCCAACCCCTCCTCCCCACCAAACCCCACCCTCACTTTACTAAACAAACGAACCCACAACCAAAGGTAATCTCATGAACCAAAACGAACTACCTGATAACTTAATCGAAATCAAAGACCCCGATATCGACCCCCAAGCCATCCTCGACCAAATCCGCCAACGTATGCACGCCCGCCAACAAGAACTCGGCTACCAACATCGCAAATTCCCCTCCTTCAATACCACCATCCCCGAAGAACCGCTCGACATCGATTACGACCCCAACCTCTACCATCACCTCCACCTCGCCAATAAAATATACGCCCAAGTCGAAACCCAACCTCTCCTCACCAACTCCCCCGCTACCCAAATCCCTATCCTCGGCTCCCTCTGGAAACTGATTCGCGGTAGCGCCCATAACCTCGTCATCTTCTACGTCAACCGCGCCGTCAACCATCACGTCAACACCAATCACCATCTCGTCAACACCCTCAATTATCTCACCCTCCAAAACGAAGCCCAACAACGCACCATCCTCACCCTCCAAGACGAAATCAAATCTCTCAAACAACAACTGGAACCCGATAACTAACCATGCGTCTCGCTCTTGTCATCCATCGCTTCGGTGCCAGCCTCGGCGGCGGCGCCGAACAACTCGCTTACGGCTTCGCCACCACCGCCGCCCGCCTCGGCCACCACGTCGAAATCTGGACCACCTGCGCCCAAAACCATTACACCTGGGACAATGAACTCCCCGCCGGCTACGCCCAAACCGATAACCTCCACATCTACCGCTTCCCCATCACCTCCTGGCAACCAGACCAACGCGCCCTCTACGAACACCGCATCGACGTCAGCGGCGCCCTCTCCCTCCCCGACCAAGACGCTTGGCTCGAAGCCGGCCCCCAAAGTCCCACCCTCTACGCCCACGTCGCTCAACACGCCCCCTCGATGGACGCCGTCATCATCCTCCCCTACCTCGTCTCCCTCAACTATTACGCCGCTTGGGCTGCCGGTGACAAAGCCTACCTCTGGCCCTGCCTCCACGATGAAGCCTACGCCTACCTCCAACGTTTCCACCTCCTCCTCGAATCTGTCGCCGGCGTCTTCTTCAACGCCCCCGAAGAAGCCGATTTAGCCATTAACACTTTACGTCTCAATCTCAATCGTCATGCCGTTATCGGCGTTGGCGTCCTCGATGAAGACGCAATTCCCCCCCTCCCCACCCCAACCCCACCCACAACCCCCTACCTCTTCTACCTCGGCCGCCTCGAAACCGGCAAAAACCTCCCCCTCCTCTACGATTATGTCTCCCGCTACCAAACCGACCACCCCCACCAACTCCAACTCCACCTCGCCGGCCGTGGCCCCTGTCTCCCCCCCGATGACTCCGCCTTCCACTACCACGGCTTCGTCTCCGAAGCCGAAAAAACCACCCTCTGCGCCAACGCCCTCGCCATCTGCCAACCCTCCCTCAACGAAAGCTTCTCCATCGTCATCATGGAAGGCTGGCTCGCCGGCCGCCCCGCCCTCACCCACCGCGACAGCGCCGTCACCACCGGCCATGTCCAACGTAGCAAAGGCGGCCTCTTCTTCCGCACCTACCCCGAATTCGTCGGTACCATCAACTGGCTCCGCCAACACCCTTCAGAAACAACCCGCATGGGTCTCAACGGCCGTAACTACGTCCTCCAAAACTACACCTGGGAAACCATCATCGACCGCTTCACCTCCACCCTCAACCATTGGTCACAGGAGCCCACCCCATGACCGCCAAAATCCTCCACCAATTTAACGACACCATCACCCCCGGCGATGCCATCACCGACCACACCTTCCTCCTCCAATCTTGGCTCCGCCAATGGGGCTTTACCTCCGATGTCTATGCGCTCCACATCGATGCCTCGCTTAACGACCGCGTCAAACCTTACCACACCTACAAACCCCGCAAAAACGAAACCCACCTCATCTATCATCACAGTACCGGCTCCGAACTCGTCCCCACCCTCACCACCCAATACCCCCATCTCCGTCACATCATGATCTACCACAACATCACCCCTCCCCAATTCTTCGTCGGTCTCCAACCCGCCCTCATCGCCCAACTCCAACTCGGCCGCCAACAACTCCCCCAACTCCTCCCTCACACCACCCTCGCCCTCGGCGACTCCCCCTACAACCAACTCGAACTCCAACAGCTCGGCTTCCCCCACACCGGCGTTCTCCCTCTCCCCCTCGACCCCCACCAATACGACTACCCCCTCAATACCACCCTCCAAACCAAATTTGCCACCGCCGACCCCCTCCTCCTCTTCCTCGGCCGCATCGTCCCCAATAAATGCCAAGCCGACCTCATCAAACTCCTCTACTACTACCGCCAAATCCGCCCCAACGCCCAACTCCTCATCGTCGGCAAACCCTGGCTCCCCCCCTACGTCAACTGGATCGAAGAACTCATCCGCCGCCTCGGCCTCCAAGACGCTGTCCACTTCCCCGGCCACGTCTCCTTCGCCGATATGGCCACCTACTACCAAATCGCCGACCTCTACATCTCCATGAGCGAACACGAAGGTCTCGGCAAACCTCTCCTCGAAAGTATGTATCTCGGCACCCCCGTCCTCGCCTACGCCAGCTCCGCCGTCCCCAGTACCGTCGACACCGGCGGCATCCTTTTCCACCACAAACATTACCCCGCCCTCGCTGAACTCGTCGATCTGATGATTTATGACCAACAGCTCAACCACAAGCTGATCGCTAACGGCCGTTCCCGCGTCCAACACTTCCTCCCCACCAATGTCCAAAAAACCCTCAGCCAATACCTCACCCATCTCAACTTAAAATAGAAGACCACAAGCCTATGACCACTAAAATCTTACACCAATTCACCGATTCTCTCGTTCCCGGCGATGCCATCACCGACCACGCCTTCCTCCTCCAACGCTGGCTGCGCCAGCTCGGCTTCACCTCCGAAATCTACACCCTCAACCTCGGCCCCGGCATGGACACCGTCGCCCACTCCATCACCACCTACCAACCAGACCCCGCCGAATCCCACCTCATCTACCACCACAGCATCGGCTCCAATCTCGTCAACACCCTCACCACCCAACACCCCCACATCCCTCACATCATGATCTACCACAACATCACTCCCCCCCAATTCTTTACCGGTATCGATGCCAACCTCATCGCCCAACTCCAACTCGGCCGCCAACAACTCACCACCCTCAAACAACACACCACCCTCGCCCTCGGCGTCTCCGCCTACAACGAAGCTGAACTCCGCGAACTAGGCTACCCCCACACCGGTGTCCTCCCCCTCCCCCTCGACCCCGACCAATACCAACACCCTCTCAACCCCCACATCCAAACCCAATTCGCCAATACCGGCCCCATCCTCTTCTTCCTCGGCCGCATCGTCCCCAATAAACGCCAAGATGACCTCATCAAACTCTTCTACTGCTATCGCCACATCCGCCCTAACGCCCAACTCATCATCGCCGGCTCCCCCTGGCTCACCCGCTACGTCGACTGGATCCACGAACTCACCGCCGCCCTCGGCCTCACCAACGCCGTCCACTTCCCCGGCCACATCTCCTTCGCCGACATGACCACCTACTACCAAATCGCCGACCTCTACGTCTCCATGAGCGAACACGAAGGCGTCGGCAAACCCCTCCTCGAAAGCATGTTCCTCGGCACCCCCGTCCTCGCCTACGCCAGCTCCGCCATCCCCATGACCGTCGACACCGGCGGCATCCTCTTCCACCACAAAAACTACTACGCCCTCGCTGAACTCGCCGACCTCATGATCCACGACCAAACCCTTAACCAAAAACTTATCACCAACGGCCACGCCCGCGTCCAACAATTCCTCCCCACCACCATCAAAAAAACCCTCACCCACCACCTCACCACCCTCAATCTCCTCTAAGTTGTTTAACCAAATTGACAGCCCTGCGGAGACTGCCCCCTCCCCCAAACGTCATTTCGAGCGCAGTTCAATCCGCCCCACCCTCGACAAACCTCACCCCTAAATCAAGGATTAAACGAAGTCGAGAAATCTCCCCTAACAACACCCTAACCAACTCATCCACAGGTTCAGATGGTTAATAATCGATAACCAATTCCTTTGTAAATCGACCTCAGACAACTGAAAAGTAGCCCCAAATAACCACTTTCATATAAACCAGTTAACAATCCCCCTCTCTTTATGTACCCCTTTTCCCATTGAATCCCCCCCCCTAATTATGCCATAATATAACTATATTATTTTTATTCTCGCTATTTCACTGTCTAAGAGGACCATTTAAGATGATAACCCAATCACACCGCAACATCACTATCGCCCTCATCATCATAACGATAACCCTTACTACTATACTCTTCACCGTATCCACTTCTGCCGCCGCCAACTCCCCAACCTTCAACGCTCCCACCAAATACAAACTAAATGGTGGCCATGTCATTCACAGCAACCCTACTCTAGCCGATATCAACGGTGATGCCATCCCTGAAATCATTATCACGACCACCGCCTGCCGTGGTGTATCCTGTAGCAACCCTAATCAATCCCCCACCCTCGAAGTCTGGCTAGGTACTGGCCAACGCTTATGGCAAGCTAACCTTCCCGGCCCTTCAAACGCTACCCCTTCCATCGCTGACATCGATGCCGACGGTCACGCTGACATTATCGTCGCCATTGGCGATGTCAATGACACCGACCACGACGGCCAAATCATCGCCTTCGACCATACCGGCAATATTAAATGGCGCTTCTTCACCCAAGACCATATCAATGGCAATGGCGGCGGCGGCGGCGATGGCTATACCGATGGCATCTTCTCAACCCCTGCCCTCTGTGATGTCAACAATGATAATACCCTCGAAATCGTCTTCGGCGCTTGGGACCATCGTATCTACTTACTTAACCATAACGGACAAATCATGTGGCAAAACATCCCTGGCGTTGCCACCGGCCCCGGCTACACCAATGGCGATACCGTCTGGTCCAGCCCCGCCTGTGCCGATTTCAACAACGATGGCTTCCTCGAAATCGTCATTGGTGCCGATATCAGTCAAGGCTCTATCCTCCCCGATGGCCTCCCCGCTCAAAACGGTGGCTTCCTTTATGTCTTTTCCCATAACGGCACCGCCCTCGTCCGCCGCTACCTCCCCGAAGCCATCTACTCCTCCCCCGCCATCGCCGACCTCGATAACAATGGCTCTCTCGAAATCGTTGTCGGTAGTAGCTTCTCTTGGTGGCTCGAAAACAATGGTACCACCCAACCCTATGTCTACGCCTTCGATACCACCCAAATCTTCTCCAACCTTTCTCATGATGATGCCAATAAACTCCCCCATCTTCTCGGCTGGCCCCGCCCCACCCCCTACCCCGGCTTCTCCTCACCCGCTGTCGCCGACCTCGACAATGATGGCGACCTCGAAATCGTCATCGGTACAAGTCATCCTAATTTAGATAATGGCCCAGGCGTCCCCGCCGGTGCCGGCCAAATCCATGCTTGGCACCATACCGGCCAAACCGTTGCTGGCTGGCCCATTACCCCCCGTAGCCCAAGCAACAATTTCAACGCCCCCATCTATTCATCCCCCACCATTGCCGATATCGATGCTGATGGTCAGTTTGAAATTCTCTTTACCATGCTTTGGGAACTATATATTTATAACCCCGATGGATCAGTACAAGAGCGTCTACCCACTTCCTATACAACTGTCTCTTCCCCCGCCATTGGCGATACCAACGGTGACAACTTAATTGAAGTCTGGGTTGCTGGCAGTAACTATTACAATGCTGATTATGGTTTCCTGTGGAAATTTGAAAACGGTGCCCAAGATTTAAACAATCATCCTTGGCCTATGTTCCATGCCAACCCTGCCCATACCGGCCACGCCCCAATCATGGCCCCACGTCTTGATGTACCCAATGCCACTCCTCGCCACCTCTTCTATCAACACAATAGCCAACAAACCCAAACTTTCCAACTAACTATTAATAACAGTGGCCAACTACCTCTCCAATGGACCGCCAACAACCTGCCATCAGGCCTTCAACTCTCTGCTAATAATGGCACCCTTGCCGCTGGCCAAGATCAGATCGTTACTGTCTCCATTAACGGCAACAATCGTAACCTCGGCCTCCACAACCTCAACTTCACCATCACCGCCACCAATACCGATGGCCAAACAATCATAGGCTCCCCCACAACCATTCCCATTACCCTCCACGTAACCAATCAACTCAACAAAGCCTATCTCCCCACTATCCTCAAACGTTAACTGTTAGCTCTCCTTTGTAATGGGACGGAAGAGATATCTCTTCCGTCCTAAATTTTCTCTGAATGTTGCCCCTAATTCACCTAGAATGGTTCAAATAGTTGACAGCCCCCCCCTATTTAGGTCATACTTTGAAAGTAATAATAACTTGCAACTGGTTATAACCTTGCCACGTATATTATAATGTGCCACCTCACACTATTGTTTATTTTTGCGCCACGCAACAATTTTGCGTCAAGCACCTGTTTTAAGGAAGGGAAATGTAATGACTGATGATTCACCTGGTCTAAACACTCGAAGCATTTTGTTAATTTTGATTACTGTTTTACTAATCATGTTCATGTTGCTATTTATCATGGCTCGTTTAGGTATGTTATCTGCTGATAGTTTAACCAATAGCGCCGCTATGCCTGAACGTCAACAAAATACATCGTTTGACTCACCTAAAAAGTTCCGCCTCGGTGGTGGACATGTTATCTTTAGTTCACCAACAATTGTCGATATCACTAATGATGGTATCCCTGAAGTAATTGTTGGTACAACAGCTTGCGCTGGTAACCCTTGCGAAACCAACCAATCAACCAGTGTCGAAGTTTGGCAAGGTATTGGTGATGAATGGACCCAATTATGGTCAACAGATGTTGGCGGCCCCGTTAACTCTTCACCCTCCGTTGGTGATATTGATAATGATGGTTTTATGGACATTGTTGTTGGGGTTGGTGGTGATGTCAATGATGTTAATCAAAATGGTGGGGTTGTCGCCTTAAATCACCTAGGTGTCGAAAAATGGCGTTTTGTTACCACTGACCATATCACAAACTCTGGCGCCAGCGGTGGCGATGGCTTCGCCGATGGTGTTTTCTCCACCCCTTCACTCTGCGATCTTGATGGTAATGGCACCATGGAAATCGCCTTTGGCGCCTGGGACCATCGCATCTATCTCATTAGTCACCAAGGAACCGCTATTTGGACCGATGTGCCCGGTGTTGCTACTGGTCAAGGCTTTACCAATGGTGATACCGTTTGGTCTAGTCCCGCCTGCGCCGATCTAAACCGTGATGGCTCTCTGGAAGTAATCGTTGGTGCTGATATCACCAGCGGTGGCATTCTCCCTGATGGTCTGCCCGCGCCCGGTGATGGTGGCTTCCTCTATGTCTTTTCTGCTAACGGCGACATGCTCGTGCGTCGCTTTATCCCTGAAGCTATCTACTCTTCCCCAGCCATTGCTGACCTAGATAATGACGGCATATACGAAATTGTCGTTGGTACCAGTTTCAGCTGGTGGAATGTCCACGGTCGTGTTGAACAACCTTATGTTTATGCCTTTAGTACGGCGAATGTCTTCTCTGGCATGGCTTATAATGATGCCAATAAACTCCCCGATCTTCCCGGCTGGCCCAAAGCCACTGAATATCCCGGTTTTAGCTCCCCCGCTGTCGCTGATATTGATAATGATGGCGATATGGAAGTAGTGATCGGTACCAGTCACCCCGATTTAAACAACGATAGTATCCCCGGCGCCGGTCGTCTTCACGCTTGGCATCACAATGGCCAAAATGTGGCCGGTTGGCCCGTCTCTCCAAAAAACACCGGCGGCGCTGATGGCCCCATCTATGCCTCACCAATTATCGGTGATATCGATGCCGATGGCCAAAACGAAATCCTTTTCTCCATGTTATGGGATGTCCAAGTCTATGAAGCCAACGGGACACTTCAAGAAATATTGCCCACCACCTACACAACTGTTGGCTCACCAGCCATTGGTGACACCAATAATGATGGCAAAGTTGAGATCTGGATTGGTGGTAGCAATATCTATAATAGTGGTTTCGGCTTCCTGTGGAAATTTGAAAACGGAGCCAATATGCCCGACAGCCTACCATGGCCTATGTTCCGTGGCGACCCCGCCCATACCGGTCATATCCGTACATCTTCTGCTAGTATGAGTGTAACTGGCGATGGTCAATCAATTTTCCATGAAAAAGATAGTGGCCAATCCTATACCTTCCCCATTACCATCCGCAATACAGGCGATACAAGCTTTAGCTGGAACGCTGCTAACCTGCCTTCTGGTGTCCAACTTGCACCCAATGCGGGCAATCTTGCTGGCGGACAACAACAAACAGTGATGGTCACTATTACTGGTGCTGGTCGCAATGTTGGGGTTTACAACTTAGCCCCAACGATTAATGCCACCGCTGACGGTAATACAGTGACTGGTAGCCCAACCACTGTTGATTTCACTCTCTACGTCCTCTCTGACCTCTACCAAACAATGATGCCCAGCGTTCTTAAACCGTAGTACATAATCTTCTCCCTGTGGGAATAGGCTTATTGTGCCTATTCCCACTCCTACTCTCTTCCTATACGCAAAAATATCAACCTCTGTTACAATACCCCCTGTTATGCGTATCCTTCACCTTATTCAACGGTATCATCCTGCTCGCGGTGGCGCTGAAATCTATTTCCAAGAAATATCCGCTTATCTAGCCGCCCATGGTCATGATGTCACTATCGTCACCTCTGATGCCCTCGACTTTGAACGCTTTTGGCTACCCCACAAAGCCGCTGTCCCCACCGATGCTCCCACAACCCATCGTGGCGTCTCCATCCGCCGTTACCCCCTCCACCACCCACCTCTATCTCGTCTCGTCTATCCAGCTATCCGTCGTCTGCTTTGGATTTTCTCCTTTCTTCCCTTCATCCCTGTCCAACTTAGTCACTACCTCGCTCGTTTCACCCCTTGGCTGCCCAATCTTTGGTACTGGCTCGAATCTAGCAATGAGCAATTTGATCTCGTTGCTGGCATGACCATCACTTTTGACCCCCTTCTTAAAGGAGGTCTTGATTTTGCCCGTCGCCACCAAATACCTTTTGTTCTCTATCCGCTTACTCACTTTGGCGCTGGCCCTAAACCCGCCTCTGACCCTCTTAGTCGCTTCTACACCCTCCGCCATCAAATCGATATCGCTCAGAATAGTGATGTCGTTGTCGGCCAAACCCCTACCGAATGTAACTTTTTCCGCCAACAAGGCCTTTCGGATGACCAACTAATGCTTGGTGGCTGTGGTATCCATCCTAAACAAATTCTCGGTGGTGATGCCGACCGCTTTCGTCAACAATACAATATCCAACCGCAAACACCTATTGTCATCTGCATCGCTTCGATGTCCTACGACAAAGGTGTGCCTCAACTCGTCTCCGCTGTCGAACAAATGTGGCAAGCTGGCCACGATATCGAACTCATCCTCATCGGTGCTATCCTTGACCCTTTCCGTGCCTTCCTCCAACAACGCTCCCCACAAACCCAACAACGCCTCAAACTCCTCGGCCACATCGACGACAACACCAAAAAAGACGCCCTTGCCGCCGCCACCCTCATGGCCATGCCTTCCCGCACCGACTCCTTCGGTATCGCCTACCTCGAAGCTTGGGTCTATGGCAAACCAGTCATTGCTGCCCGCACTTGGGGCGTTATGGATGTCGTCCAACATGAAAAAAACGGCCTGACGGTCCCTTTCGATGACCAAGAAGCACTTATCGCCGCCATTAACCGCCTCATCAACAACCCTGATGAAGCCGCCCACTTTGGCACCATCGGCCGCCAACAAGTCTACGACCGCTACAACTGGCCCTTCCAATGCGCCCGCATCCTCGACCTATACACCAATCTCCATGCCCGTAACCACAGGCCAGCCTAATGCACACCCTCCATATCTTACATCAATACCTTCCCGAACATATCGGTGGTACGGAACTCTACGCCCAAACCTTAACCGATCAGCTTCACCAACGCGGCCACCAAACCACCATCTTCCACCGACACAGCGCCCTCGGCCGCGGCCTCCGCACCCGCCAACCCCACCCCCAACTCACTATCCATGCCACTTGGGATGGCTTCTTTTCCCCCACCCGCCGCTTCCTCGCCACCTTTCGCTCCCCTCACATCCACCAAACATTCATCAAAATCCTCGACCAAACCCCTCCTGACTTAGTCCATATCCACCACCTTATGGGACTACCTTACAACCTCGCCACCGAACTCCAACACCGCCAAATACCCTACATCATCACCCTCCATGACTTCTGGTGGGTATGCGCCAATGCCCAACTAATCACCAACGATACCCAAGAGATCTGCGCTGGCCCCGACCGTTTTCACAACTGTGCTCGCTGTGCCCTCGCCCGCGCTAACCGTACCCTTCCCGCCCCACTCATTCCGCTTGCCGCCCAACCACTCGCCCAACGCAACGCCCGCCTCCAAACAATCCTTCACGGCGCCCAAAATCTCATCGCGCCCGCCCACTTCGTCAAACAATGGTATCAACAACACGGCCTACCCTCAGATAGTATCACCGTAATTCCCCACGGCCTCGACATCAGTGGCGTTCAACCCGCCAACGATACCGAACCACGCCCCCTTCGCCTCGGCTACATCGGTGGCATCTCTTGGCAAAAAGGGGTCCACACACTTATCGACGCTGTTAACCAACTACCTCACCCCCCTGAACTATGGATTGCCGGCGACCTCAATGCCTTCCCCGATTATGCCCAACAATTACAAACCTCCGCCCATAAGAACACACGCTTTCTCGGCCGCCTCACCCGCGACCAGATTTGGCACATGCTCGCCCAAATCGACCTCATCGTCGTCCCCTCCGTTTGGTACGAAACCTTCTGCTTTGTCATCTCCGAAGCGTTCGCCGCCGGTGTCCCCGTCATCGCCTCCGATATCGGTGTTCTCGCTGAACGTGTCCACCATGGCATCGATGGTTTTCTCTTCCCACCAGGTGATAGCACCGCCCTTAGCCAACAAATTAACCAAATTCAACAAAACCCCGCCCAACTAGCTCATCTCCAAGCCAGTATTACCCCTGTTACCACCCTCGAGCAACATGCCACAGCCATTGAAAACCTATACCAACAACTACTAACCACTTCCTAAAACAAATAAATTTCTAGGATGGTTCATATTCATTTACAAACCACTTTGCAAAAGAACATATCTATTAGGGCTGTCATTCCTGCGCAGGCAGGAATCCACGCCTAACATCACCCCTAAATCCATCTAGTTCTCAGCAAAACCCATTCTCATTTGTAAAGTTAATTCTGAACCACCCCAGCAAAAACTATCTGGAAATTCACTCGAAATCCATTAGTTGTTAAACCCTTAAATTTTGTTGACATCACCCTCACACCGTGTTATGATGACAACGCTATTAACAGAGAAGGATCTAACAATATGGCCACTGTATTAATTATTGATGATAATCCCCAAATGGCTGAACTCATTCAAGAAATGGTTCGCATTGTTGGCTACGAAACAATACTAACTGATAACGCTCCTGATGGTCTTGCCCAAGCACGAGATCAAGAACCAGATGCCATCCTCCTTGATCTCATGATGCCCGAATATGATGGTTGGGAAGTTTATGATCAACTGCGTGCCTTCACCGATGCCCCCATCTTCTTTGTCACTGCCCATAACACCCCTGCCAATGTTGCCCGTGCCAAAGAGCTTGGTGCCGCTGGTATGCTCGGCAAAATCCTTACCCCTATCGATCTCGCCCAACGTCTTCGCCAAGCCCTCGGCGAATAACTAACACCCCCCGCGCTCTGGCAAATCAGTCCCATCCGCCATACCACAAACCTCAAACCGCACTACATCACTCCGCCACAACTGTCCCGCACGATCCTTAGCCGTCACCCACACCTCATGCTCCCCTTCAACCAACCCCCACCACCCTACCCACGGCCCCACCTCCGGCTCGGCCACTACCTCCCCATCAACCCATAACTGCACCTCACCCAACCCCGCCGCCACCGCCGCCTCAATCCGAATCCTCTGCGCCGCCAATGACTCCTCTCCTGTCAATCGAAACCGTGTCTCCGGATCTGGATAAACAATCTGCAAAACCACCTCTTCCGTCCCCTTTATACCCTCTTCTCTCACCAACAAATCATCCCACACCATTAAGCCCGCCTCTCTAGCCCACGGTTGCAACAAAACGGGCAAATCTAATACAACCATCTCCACCTGCTCAGATATTGGCGTCCTCTCTGTTGCCAACTGCCAACTCCCCCGCTCCACAACCACATTCCGATAAAATGTATCCTCATCTGTCGGTTGCGTGCCCGCCAAAAACCATTCCGACCGCCGATACGGGCACATGTCTGTCGGTGCCATCCCTGATAACGCACATACTTCGGCACGTAAAATGCCAGCGGGACGCACAAACGGCCGTTCTCCCTCCCCCGTCAATACCGCCCGCATAAAATAATGCCAAATCGGCCCCGCACCACTTACGCCCGTGACATCTACCATCGGCCGCCCATCAGCATTCCCCACCCAAACCCCTACCACCACATCCGGCGTATACCCCACTGTCCAATTATCATGAAAATCATTCGTCGTCCCCGTCTTAACCGCCGCCGGCCGATCTAAACGCAACACACTATTCTCCCCAAACGATAATCGCCGCGCATCATTATCGCTCAAAATGTCTGTTAATAACCACGCCACCCGCTCATCCAAAACTGCTTCCATCTCTGGGGCTGGGGCTTCGTAAATAACACGCCCGTCAACAGCCCGTATTTCATCAATAATCTGGGGCACAAAACGATACCCCCCATTCGCTAATGCCCCATACGCCGCTGTCAAATCCCACAAACTGACCGGTGCCCCACCCAAAGCTAATGACAAATCATACGTTTCCGCCGCTTCCCACCCTTCAATCCCTAGATCTGTCATCAACCGCACCACTTCATCTACCCCCACCTTATCCAAAGCCCACACCGCCGGAATGTTCAACGACGACCCCAACGCTTGACGCAACAAAACCGGCCCGTTTTCCGTCCGCGAAAAATTAACGGGTACATAAGATGCGCCCTCATGCGTCTCAAACGCTTGACGCACATCCGGCAACATCGTCGCCGCCGTCCATATCTCTCCATCTCCTAACGCCCCTCCCCAATTCGGATCCAATCCCGCCGCATAAACAAAAGGCTTCAAGGCCGAGCCCGGCTGACGTCGCACCAACGCCATATTCACCGCCCCCGCTGTCGCTTCATCAAAATAATCCCGATTACCCACCAACGCCCGTACCTCCCCCTCGGGCGTCATCGCTACCAAAGCTGCATTATCAGCCTGATGGTTAACACCTCCCCCCACAGGCTCATTCAACCGCGTTAACTGCTCGGCCACAATCCGCTCCGCCGCCATCTGCCAATCATAATCTAATGTCGTCCGCACCGTCACCCCCCCATACGCCCGAATCTCCTCCGCCGTCAGCAACCGATCCACTTCCGCCGTCACCATCATCACAAAATGAGGCCCATTCAGCGGATACGGCTCACTACTATACACCAACCGCTCCCGCATCGCCTGCTCATAACCCGCCTCATCTAAATACCCCTCCGCCCACATCAAACCCAACACCACCTCCTGCCGCTCCTTAGCTAATTCCGGAGCCACCAACGGGTTATAAACGGATGGCGCTTGCGTTAAACCCACCAATAATGCCCCCTGCGCCACCGTTAACTCGTCCACACGACGCCCAAAATAAGTTTGCGCCGCCGCCTCTATCCCATACGCCCCCGCCCCGTAATACATCTGGTTTAAATACAACCCTAAAATATCTTCTTTTGGTACCACCCGCGCCACCCGCCAAGCCAACCAACTCTCCCGCAATTTTCGCTTAACTGTCCGTTCCGCCCGCTCCTCATCATCTAACAATAAATTACGCGCCACCTGTTGGGTAATCGTGCTCCCCCCTGCCACAACCTCCCCTCCACGAATATTAATCACAAACGCGCGCACAATCCCTTCCCAATCTACACCAGGATTCTCATAAAAGTTTTTGTCTTCCGTCGCCATCGTCGCTTGGCGTACAAATAAAGGTATCGTTTCTAAATCTAATATAGTGTGCCGGCCACTGTGGCTGTCGATGATGTTGTATAACGGCCGTTCCTCCCGATCCACAATCACCACCGTCGGTAACGCCCCGCGCTCATATACCGTCTCCGGTGCCGGTAAATCTCCCAACAACCACCACATCCCCCCACCCAAACCCATAACCAATAAAACAATTCCCAAAATTAGATATCTTCTCATCCCAAACCTTAATCCTGCGCGCACGCTACTTATAACCTATTTAACCACATGAAGGACACTGTAACCAAAAGAACCCCAAAAATCCCCATCACAACTCACCTTATTCACAAATAACCCTAAGTTGTTTAACCAAAAGATTTTTCACTTTTGATTTAACAACTTCTAAGTATTAAACGGCATATTTTCAAGATCAAATGCTGATTGACTGACAAAATTAACATTTGAGCACCTTGACAACATCATAACATCTCCAATGACCTAAGCTCAAACCTAGGTCGGTAAAATTGTTTCCAAGACGCAATGACAGGGTCAGGGTCAGGAAGAGGTGGCAACCAGA
>DATHYN010000175.1:0-13973 GCA_035459145.1 Anaerolineae bacterium
TTACTTGTTTCTGCTGTTTCCCAAAAACCTTTGCCTTTCCCAACCCTTTTATTGCCCGAACCTTGGCCTTCTTTATCCCTTCATGAGGCGTTATCTTAGTGGTGTAAACATGCCTTTTTATAAAAACCTAGCCCCAAAAGCTGGGGGGCTCCCCCCCCAAAACTATATTAGTACCCCAATTTTAAGCGCACATCAGCCAAGCTCTCAACCTGGCCTAACAAGGTCACCTCATCCCCCGTCAACAACCGTGTATACCCATTAGGCACAATCGATTGCCCTTCACGATCGACTTCAAGGAAGAGAACATCAGCTGGCAAGCGCAAATCCCGTACCAACATCCCATCAACATCTGGATTGCTAATCGTAATCTGCAACATCTCTCGTTTCGTCCCTTGATGGAGCACGATTGAGGTTGATTGCGGTGTTCGCACGGATTGATCAAGGAGGTAGACCATGGCCGAGGCGGGGTTAACCAGCAACGCTCCCAACTCCTGAAACTTCTCGCCCCACTTTGAAATATCATTGGGACGAACCACTAACCGCTTAATCCCAAACTTCTCATAAGCGATCTCACAAGCCCGATAATTATCAGCATCATCCGGTAACATCGCCACTAACGCATCAGCGCCATTACCCAACAACCCCCTTAACGTCGCCTCATCAATGGCGGGGATATGCTTTTCAATCAAATCTTCAGCCGCCAATCGCTCCACATGTGACGCATCCGTATCCGCCAACACCACCTGCCACTCATGCGATTGCAACTCCCGTGCCAAGGCCAATGATTGCTCCTCTACACCCAAAATAACCGCATCCCGGACTTCGTCCGGATTCGCCGCCACCGGCAAGTTCGCTTCACCCGCCCGCCGCAAAGCTACCTTACAAAACAATGGCCCAAAAATTTCGTTTAACACCACCACCGAAATCACCATTGTCGCAAACGCATCCCCCAACTCCGGAAATTCGACCGCCACCTCCCGTGCCAACCCCAAAGCTATCCCCGCTTGCGTAATTAAACCCAACCATACATTCTTCTGAAACCCAATTGGCTCGCCCGCCGCCCGACTGCCCACAAATGAGCCCAAGCCGATACTAATCATCCGCACCACAAATAACGCCAACGCCACTGGCCATGTCGCCATTAAAATATCTAGTTTAATCGCTACCCCTGTCAATGTGAAAAAGGCAACATACACTATCGGGCCCACATCATGCAAGATCGACTCAAACTGATCCCGATGATTCGTATAATTGGTGACCACAAACCCGCCAATCATCGCTACCAAAATCGGCTCAATATGCACCTCAAACGGCAGATACTCATACGACCATTGAATAATGCCATAGCCCAATACAAAAACACCATAACCTAGTAATACCACTAAAACGGTTTTGACTAAACGATGAAAAGGAGCGCCTAAAATCATATCAAGCCCCCTACCTACCATGTACCCAAATATAAGCGCCGCTGTTAAATCAATCGCCAATACTCCCAGCAAGGTTAAATTAAAACCTGATCCCCCCAACAACGCCCCTGCAATTGCGACCCCAATCGCAAAAATGACAACGATAACAACATCCATTGTCACCGTTACACCGAGCAAGGTTCGTGTAAATGGTCCCTTAGCCCGAACCTCTTTAATCACAGCAATCGTTGATGCCGGTGATAAAGCTAATAAGATAATGCTCCCTAAAATAGCCACCGCTAAGCGACTTGTTACTTCCATTCCCTGAGTAAATGAAATAAATTCCGTTAAAAAGAAAAGAGCGGTACCACCTAAGATCAAACCAAAGAACAGCACCCCACCAGAAATCAAACCAATACTACGCAAACGGCTCTTAATCTCTTTCAAATAAAGCTCACTACCAGCTACAAAAGCGATAATCCCCAACGATACTTCATCAATATAACGCAATGTCGTTGTCGCATCACTGGGCAACAAGTCCAATATAAACGGGCCAGCGACCATACCAGCCAATAAATAACCTGTAATATACGGCAACCCCACGGCCGAAAACCACGACCCAATCTTTTTCGCCGCCAAGGCAATAAAAAAGAATATAGCTGTATACGTAAGCAATAATGTCATCGAAACCTCCTATAAGCTTATATCATCATCTAATCCGTCATATAAAAAAAGCCAACAGCTACTAGAAATAAATATTTCCAGTAGCTGTTGGCCTATTTAGCAACCGGTCAAAAACCCTTTGCCTTATCTGCCCACTTATAACGAATCATTACACATTTTTAGACTCTCTATCATTACACAGGCTAATGATCCCAAGCCGATTCTGTTCATGTTTTGTATAGTTTATAGCAAACATTTGCACAACAGTCAAGAATTATGAGTGAAATCTTAATCCTTTTTCATGAAAATGAGCCCCCTACTTTTCGCCTATCTACTCAGCATTGGTTACAATACTATATATGAATATTTGGAAATTTCAATCCCTGATCTCCCGTCGCTTATTAATGTGGGCCGTAACCAGTATCATCATCGGCTGGCGCTGGCTTCGCCAGCCCCATCCCTTCCGCCGCGGCCTCGGCCTCCACTTCACCACCTGGGGCCTCATCGATGCCCTCATCGCCCTCGGCGGCGCCCGCGCCGCCCACAAACGACGCCAACACCCCCAAGCCCTCTCCCCCCAAACCCTCCGCCGCGAAACGAAAAAACTCCGTCGCCTCCTCTGGCTCAACGCCGGCCTCGATGTCGGCTACATCTACGGCGGCTGGCACTTATGGCGCTCCCGTGGCGCCACCGATGCCCATTGGCGCGGCCAAGGTATCGGTATCATCATACAAGGCGCATTTTTACTGATCTTCGATTGTTGGCACGCTTGGTATACCCCCCAACCGCCAACAATTTCAACCAAGGACTCTATAAAATGACCCAGTCAACTGGTAAATTCGAAGTCGCTACCCTCGGTGGTGGCTGTTTCTGGTGTGTTGAAGCTGTTTATAATGACCTTATCGGCGTCCACTCAGCTATCTCCGGCTACGCTGGTGGCCATGTCGATAACCCTACCTACAAAGCAATTTGTACCGGCACCACCGGCCATGCTGAAGTGGTCCAAGTCACCTATGACCCCAATCAAGTTACCTACCAAGAAATCCTCGAAATCTTCTTCACCGTCCACGACCCCACCCAACTTAATCGCCAAGGCAATGATGTCGGTACCCAATATCGCTCTGTCATCTTTTACCATGACGACGCTCAAAAAAAGATGGCCCAAGCGGTTATCGACGATTTAACCCAACAAAATTTATGGTCGCAACCTATTGTTACCGAAATTACCCCCCTAACTAAATTTTATCCAGCTGAAGATTACCACCAAGAATATTTCAGCAACAATCCCAACCAACCTTACTGCCAATTTGTGGTCGCTCCCAAACTGTCCAAATTCCGCAGTAAATACACCCATCGGCTTAAAAGCCAACAATAATCGAAAAATACCATGCCCAACACAACGAGCGCATCGAAGTAGGAGGTAAACCCATGTTTCAAGCGCCTTTATACCTCGAACCCTTACCCGGTTCTTCCGAAGAAATCGCCCAATTTCATAAATTACAACGACGATTGGCCCCCATGTATCAACACGCCTTCGATGATCGTCGTGCGCCACGGACAGTTGTCGTTGTCCCTAGTCTCACCCTCGACCCCCATGAACTAGCCAAAATCTCCGGCATTCATCATTATGAGGAACGGATGCTATGCCTCTTAATGTTGCTCCAATACCCCCGCACCCATATCATTTACGTCACCAGCCACCCTCTTCATCAAGATATTATCGACTACTACCTCCATCTTCTCCCCGGTATCCCCAGTCACCACGCCAAAAACCGATTGACGTTGCTCACCTGCTATGACTCTTCAATTAAACCACTCACCCAAAAAATGTTGGAACGGCCACGCCTCCTCCAACGGATTCGTGACATCACGGTCGTCCCCGAAGATTCACATATCACCTGCTTTAATACCACCGCGCTCGAACGTACCCTCTCCGTCCAACTCGGCCTCCCCCTCTACGCCTGCGACCCCGACCTCTGCTACCTCGGCTCCAAAAGCGACGGCCGCCGCATCTTCCGCGAAGCCGGTATCCTCCACCCCGACGGCTTTGAAGACCTCCGTGACCAAGAAGATATTGTTCAAGCCCTCACCGACCTCAAACTCAAACAACCAGAGTTACGCAAAGCGGTTGTCAAACTGAACGAAAGCTTCTCCGGTGAAGGCAACGCCGTCTTCTCTTTCATGGGCGCTCCCAAAGCGCCTAAACAAGTTTTAGCCAATTGGGTCCACAAAGAACTCCCCCAACGGCTTAAATTTGAAGCCAAAGGCGAAACGTGGGAAACCTATCTCCAAAAATTCAAAAGTATGCAAGGTATCGTCGAAGCATGGATCGATGGTGATAATAAAAAATCCCCCTCCGTTCAATGTCGTATCAATCCGCTCAAAGAGGTAGAAGTGTTATCCACCCATGACCAAATCTTGGGCGGCCCCTCCGGCCAAATCTTCCTCGGTTGCTCCTTCCCCGCCGCCGACGCCTACCGCAAACCGATCCAAACCGATGGCCACGCCATCGGTCAAGTCTTAGCCAAATATGGCGCCCTCGGCCGCTTCGCCGTCGACTACATTTCCGTCCAAGAAGAAGACCAATGGAAACATTACGCCATCGAAATCAATTTGCGCAAAGGGGGCACCACCTTCCCCTACCTCATGCTCGAATTCCTCCTCAATGGCAAATTCGATATCGAAACAGGTCTCTACCTCACCCGCAACAAGCAACCCCGCTATTACTACGCCTCCGATAACCTCCAAAATCTCGCCTACCAAGGACTCACCCCCGACGATCTGATCGACATTATGGTCTACAACAACCTCCATTACCATAGTGCCAATCAACAAGGGGTCGTTTTCCACCTCATGGGCGCCCTCTCCGAGTTCGGCAAGTTTGGCGTCGTTTGTATCGGTGATACCCCCGCCAAAGCGTATCAACTCTACAAAGAGACAGAACAAACCCTTACCCGTGAAATGTCGGCGCCACGCAGTCGTCAGATCGATTAACCGTTCCGATGATGCCGCTCACTTTCGCCGTTGGTTCGCTCAATCCAGTTAAGATTCGGGCGGTCACGACCGCTGTCCACCACCATTGGCCCCAAGCCATGATTACGGGTGTCGATGTGCCCTCGGGTATTAGCGCCATGCCGTTGGATGATGCGGAGTCGTTGCGGGGGGCGCGGCAGAGGGCCGAGGCGGCTCAGACGGCCACCACCGCCACCATCGGTTGCGGCCTCGAAGGACATGTCTACTCCACCCCAGCCGGCTGGTTTTTATCCGGCTGGGTCGTCCTCCACCACCAAGACGGGCGTCAATCAGTGGGAGGTTGTCCCCGCATCCCCTTCCCCCTCGGCCTCACCCCCCGCCTCCAAGCTGGCGAAATGTTAGGCGACATCATGGACGAACTCCTGAATACAGACAGCATCCGCACCAAAGAAGGCGCCATCGGCGCCTTCACCAATGGCGGCATGACCCGGCATGATGCGTTCGCGGCGGCCGTGGCCGCCGCCCTCGCCCCCTTCGTCACCCCCGATCTCTACCTATGAAAACACCCCCCACCACCATCTCTCAAATTGACGACATCTCAGCCCACTGCCACTAACGAATCAATAATCACTCCCCTAGCGTTAACCCAAAAGTGAAAATTCCTACTTCTTGTGATGTCACCCCCGCATTCGGATCGGTGAGATAATAGAAATGGTTTTGCAATACATTATCAACATCATCGACCTCAATGTAAGTGGCATTGGCCGGGGTCTGATAAAGCGAGAAACCAGTATAAGCCGTATCACTACGCCACACTTGGTAAGTGCCACTGGCCGTTTCCGACCAAGTAAACGTCGCTTCATAATTATTTACATCCAAGCTAACAGTAAAGACGAACGCTTGGTACTCATACGCGCCCAAATCACAACCCGCCCCCGATGGACGGCCGTTGCCCACCACATCCGTCGCTGGACAATGAAGCAAATACGCTTGATCATTAGCGGGCGAATTTCCTGCCAAACGGTAATTCCCAGCCACGGTGGGTGCCAATACAGCCGCTACCGACTCAACAAATAAAGGATCAACATCTAAGTTGTTCCCCCCATCACTCCCCAAACTACTTACCCAACTAGCCCCACTCCCATTAGAGTTAGCGATTAATGTATAACTAATCACCGGCGTCGCGCTAAAGCCATTCTTAATCGACGCCTCGGGTGTATTAAGCCCCGTTCGGTCTTGATTATTATAGAAAAGACTATTTTCAATCGTGGGCAAACTCCCGCTAAAGTTGTTAAACATCGCCCCATCACTGAAAATCCCACCCGCATAATTCGAAGCGATCGTCACATGATTAAGTGTCGGACTACTACTGTTATTATAAATTGCCGCCCCATCTCCATCACTATAGTTGCCCGCAAACAGCGCATTCGTAATTTGCGGATGACTCCCATTGTTGTACATCCCCCCACCATGGGATGTCGTGCGATTACCTAGAAAAATCGTGTTATTTAAAATCGGTACATCACTATTTGAATAGATACCCCCACCAATAGCCGCTTGATTAGCTAAAAACGTCACATTTTGTAATGTTGGCGCCGTAAAATTACTATTAAACACACCCCCACCAAATGAACCGGCCGTATTATATTGAAGCGTCACATGATTAATCTGTGGCGCACAATTCGTAATGTTATAGATACCACCACCATTACTATCCGCATAATTCCCTGAAAAAACAACATTATTTATATTAATGACACATGCAACCTTATTGTACATCCCCCCTCCGATATGGGCATTATCGAGCAAATCCCCATTCGCCAACCCAGCCGTCACCACAAACCCATCAAAATCGATCGCCGACGTAATATTATCGGAGGAAACAACATGATAACTATTACTACCCGTCAATATTTGCGTATTAGTAATAATACCCGATGGTGCCGGCACATCATTTTGATCTAAATCACCACTTAAGATAGTCAAATGAACGTCCGGCTGACGCTGATCCCGTGATACCTCTTCATCCCCACCCAATCCTGAAAAGCCACCATAAAGCGATACATGATTTTGCAACATAAACGTTGATTGCCGCTCATTATCAACTTGACCCACCCCTTCATCAGGATAATAAAGCCCATCCGCCACCCAAATTTCACTCGGCCCCCCCGCCATCGCCGCCACCCCCAACGCCGTTTGAACCGTAGGATATGCCATCTGCCAACTGCTCCCATCCGGAGCGCTAGCTGTACTATTACGATCAACGTAATAAATGAAATTACCCTCAAACTCCTGTTGGCTATTCGCCCATAACTGCGTATAAGCCAATAAACAGACAATCAATGTACCAATAACCGTCAACAAACTACGTTTTGTCATCAAATTATTCCTTTAAATTCGCCTTGTTCTCCGCAAAGCACATTCTCATTTGTAAAGTGAATTCTGAACCATCCCAAAAGTCAGAATATTGATTATATATCTATACAAGTTAATCATTGATTATATTCAATACTGTCACTTCGGCTATTATTTTGGGACCATCCGTAACATACAAATGCGACCCCGCTTTTATTTCTGGCAAAACTATTTCTGGGGCTAAAAAATGGGCATTGACCTTCATTGGTTTGCCTTGATTTTTTACGGTTGCTTCTGGATAATACAATATAACACTAAAAAGAAACGCTTCGTCTATAACAAATCTAGCTGTTGCCGCAAAATAGATAGAACCAATAGGTGGCATTTTTTTATAATTGTTTACATCAAGCCAATTAATATCTAACTGCACATGCTTTTTTTTTTGAAGAATAAACAAATCGTTTGCTCTTGTCATTAATCTTATATCCTTTAAATTTTAAGGAAAGGTCAAGCAGCACGAAATTTGAGACCACTGATTAACCTCTATCGAAACAAATTCCACCATAAAAGATTTTCCGGAGAAATTTCTTTAATTGTAGCGCTAGCTAATGAAGGCGTATTCAAAAAATATTCCTCTAAAGAAACAGGCTCAAAATAATAGGTTATATAATCTGTTGACGACAAAACAGGTGGCGTACCTTTAATATCCACTCTTAAACCCAAACTAGGATATAAAATGATTGTCGTATTATACGCATCTGTGGCATGTTCGCCTAGTTCAATAGCATACATTGCTTGTGGGCAACCATATCGTTCCACAATATCAGCTAATTGTTGGTTTTGCGTCACGGCTATAAAAATAACAATATCATCTTGAACCCAAACTGTTTCCCCATTTACCATAATCCAATTATCATAATCAACTGTCTCACCAAACTCGGCCGTATACCCATTGGCCTCCTCACTCGTTATAATAATATCTGGCTCCCCCATTTTATCCCGCAACTCATCACTATCTGTTATCCCCGGCAACACATTTTTATACCCTGCTTGTTCATCCATTTTAGTACAATTATAGGCTATCTCTGACGCTTCTATTTCTAACTTGGACGCTGTAACCTGTATACTATCTTCTATATTGGGGCTAATTTGACCTGTTTCCGGCTGATCTGGCTTATTTACAACAACAGAAGAAGTGCAACCTACTAAAAAAATTAAGCATATGCCCTGATAAATATATTTTAGCATAACGAATCACCTCCTATATCCGCAAACCGATTATACCCAATCACCCTTCCCCGTCCATAATGATGTGGCATAACGCGTCTGACCTCCCACCCCTCCCATCCTCCCCTCCGCCCCCGCGCCAGCCCTAACGTACCGGCGTGGCATCGTGCGCCTGACCTCCCTAAAAACTTCGACACTTCTCTCATGAAAGAGCAATCGCAACCCGTCTCCAGCATCATGAAACGGGTTGCTTTTAACTATTCGACTTGCTTTTGTAGGTTAGTGGCGACTTGGTCAATTTCAGCACGAACCTGCTCCACACCATGATGGAGCGTGTCAGACGTCTGTTCACGCCAATCGCTCCCTTTCTGCCATACCTGTGTCCGTGTCTTTTGTCCCGATTGCGGTGCCAAGAACAACATTGTGCCCGCCCCCGCTAAACTGCCTAACAACAAGCCGGCTAAAAAACCGTTTGGACTGTCTAATTCATCTTGATTTCTTTGTTTATGGTTTTTCATTATTTCTTATTCCTTTATTCTAAATCATCATCACTATACTCTTCACGGGTTGTGGTTTGTACAGTACTATTCGGTTCACGGGTTGTCGTCCGCGTAAAGCTATCCAGTGATTCTCCGCCACGAGGGCGATACAAAACCACCCAAACAATTTTGACAATACCCCAAGCCAATAAAAGATAAACCAACATCGCTATAATCGACGAGATTTCTAAAACTATCGCGCCGGATGTTGGTGTCCCCACTAAACCCTCAAAAGGGAATAGGAAAAGGTTACTAATATTGTAAATCAAGGCGGCAAAAGGGCTGGCTGCATTGGCTCCAATTAACTTTAATATCACCCGTAGCGCAATCAAAGTTTCCACTACACCTAAAATTATCCACACCCATTGTGTGATTTTAAATGAGAAGATACGCTGTTCTTGCCCTGAATTTTGCTGCGATGTTCTAACTTCTGATGTTCGTTTCTGCTGCATTATACCTACCTTGTAATATAACTACCCTCCCAAAGAGTTAAACTCTTTGAGAGGCATATGTGGGACGAAGCTAATGTGGTTACCTAGCGCCGCCCAAATCGACCCTTTTGAAAGAAACCAACAATTGCCAACAAAACAATCGCTCCCATTAAAGATATTAACAAACCAGGTAAACTGAAATTACTCTGATTAATTGTGGAAATACCCAACATAGGTGTCAGCACCAAGCCAGCCACAAATGCGCCAGCAATACCCACAACAATATTAAGGATTAACCCCTGCTGCCCATCTGTCCGCATAACGATGCTTGCGAGCCAACCCACAATACCACCTACAATAAGCCATATAATAAAATTCATTCTGTTTTCTCCTTAGTTAAGCTGTTTAATGACAGCCCACTGACTGAGGGCTGTCATTCCTGCGTAGATGCTATCCGTTTTTACAATTAACGGCGCAATCCTCGAATATGTCATTCCGGCCCCCATCTGCATGAGGATAAACTCCGGCCGGAATCCATTTATGAAACCAACTCTTTTAGATTACTCTTTGGCCTTGGTCTCTTTGGCTTCCTTCTCTTCTTTCTCTTCTTTCTCTCGTTTATCTCGTTTAGCCTTCTTCTTCTCTTTTACAGTTTTAGCTGGCTGGTTATCACTCTTTTTCTTACCGTTCTTACCATTACTCATCTCTTTTTCTCCTTTGATAATTATTTATTATCTATCATACAACAAACCCCCTACACCCACATCGGCTACTAAGGGGATAATTGCCTCCCCCAGTCGGGGGACAGACGAATTCCTAGCCGATCTCATTTTGATAATGCTACGATAACTGCTATAGTAAATATAGGGTTCAAGTAAGTACCCCATATGGAGAACATTACAAAAATATGCCCATTCTCTCTGAATTCAGCGACCTTTTATCAAACTTATTTCACCAAGTCATTCATAACCCCGCCAAAATACCACCTGTCTCTATGGAAGCATGGCCAGTTGGCTCTGTGGAACAGCGCCTGTTAGTCGATTTTCAGTTAGCGCTAAAAGCCATCCAAACGCACTATCACCAAACAGAACAGGCAATAGAACAAGCCCAAACAGCAGCCATCTTGGAAGAACGACAACGGCTGGCACAGAATTTGCACAACGCCATTAACCAATCACTCTTTTCCGCAGGCTTGATTGCCGAGGTATTGCCCCGTCTATGGGAGCGAAATCCAGAAGACGCACGACAATCGCTACAAGACTTACGCCGACTAACCCGCGGCGCACAAGCTGAAATGCGTGGACTGTTGGTGGAGTTAAAACCCATGATTTTGACAGACACTACCCTAGCCGACCTGTTGCGTCAGCTGGGCAATGCCCTCACCGGTCGTATCAATATCCCCGTTACTATCACCGTCATCGGATCAGAACAACAAAGCTTCCCTACCGATGTGCACATAGCTTTTTATCGTATCTGCCAGGAAGCCATACAGAATATTATCAAGCATGCCCATGCCAATGAAGTCAAGATACAGTTGCTGGTTGAGGAAGGAACTATCGAACTATTTATCCATGATGATGGCCATGGTTATGATCACGATCAAGCCAGTAGCGGTCATTATGGTCTAACCATGATGCAGGAACGGGCTGAATCAATCGACGCACTTTTTACGATTACGAGTCAACCCAATGAGGGCACCCTCATTAGAATCAGCTGGACAAAGGATATTCAGCAGGAGAAACAATAATGATTGATACACCTATTCGCATCCTACTAGTTGATGACCATGCCATGGTACGGCGAGGGCTAGCCACTTTTTTAAAAGTGTATGATGACCTCCAACTAGTTGGTGAAGCAGCTACGGGCGAAATGGCTATCCAGTTCTGCGCCACACTTTTACCCGATGTCATTCTCATGGATTTAGTGATGCCAGACATGGATGGCGTTACCACAACACGCCTTATCCGCGAAAAACATCCAACAGTGCAAATCATTGCCCTAACCAGTTTCAAAGAGGAAAAGCTGGTTCAAGGCGCGCTCAACGCCGGAGCTGTTGGCTATTTGCTCAAAGATGTATCCGCCGAAGTATTAGCGAGGGCTATTCGTGATGCCCATGCCGGACGAACGACAATCTCCCCCGAAGCCTTCCAAGTGTTAATCCATGCCACCAACCGCCCCCCAACCTTAGGCCATGACCTGACTGAGCGCGAACATGATGTATTAAGCTTGCTAGTCGAAGATTTGAACAACAATGAGATTGCGGCCCGGCTAGGGGTAAGCCCCTCCACCATTAAATCCCATGTTAGTCATATCTTAACCAAGTTAAATGTTGATGGACGTACTGGCGCCGTCGCTTTTGCGATACGTAACGGGTTAGTAAGTTGATAACTTCCCTTATTCCCCGAAGACACCTGCAAAGAACAAGGCCAATATCCCCTAATCAGCCGATGTATTTAGCCTACATTAATTGTATCATTGCTAGATGATACATGTATTTTTAGCCGATAGTCAAATCCAAGTTCGCTCTGCTCTACGTTTATTCCTACTCGATTTAGCCATGAAAGTAGTTGGCGAAGCAGCCGACTGGCCCACTATGTTAGCCACTATGCCCTTAACAAAAGCTGACATGGTAATCGTAGATTGGGATTTAATCCCCGCCGGCTCATCCCTAGTTGAACTGCGTAATGCCTGTCCCCATACGATAGTTATCGTTCTCATCAGCCGCCTAGACGCTCGCCAGCAGGCAGCCCAATCGGCTGAAGCGAACTCTTTTATTAGTAAAAACGAGACACCAGATCGGATGGCACAACATTTGCGCGCAGCCGCTAACCATATTCAACGATAAATAAGTTTAAGGCAACTAAGACAAGCAACGCTTAACCAGAATCAAGGAGTAAGATAGAAATGGGTGAGGTCAAGATAACATTCAACAACAACATAAATATAAGAACCCAAGTGCAAATATTTATAGAACAGGAATTAGTCATTACCGACGTTGTTGACCCTGGAGAAAGTTCTGTTTTACTGATACCGTCAAGTCGGTATGATGTCTATCTCAAAAATGGCCTAACAGGTTGGGAATTAGCGCGCAAACTAAATAGCGAAGCCCAAACCATTACCCTAATCCAACATAAAGGACGGTATGTGATCAAATAGGCATCACAAATTAGGCATCTAGCCACCGCCAAACCATAACAGGTCAATCGCGCCGTCCCCTTTCCCCCGTCAGCCCACCCCAATCCCGTTTTAACGGGCACCAAATCTAGCACGGCATGTTCACACCCGTGCGGAACGCGGCCGAACAACCCACCTCTCAACGCATTCCCCACACACGACTCACCCACCCCGCACCTAGCCTAAAGGCCAGGACTAATAATGACGCCCCTTCGGGGCTCGGCCTCCTCCCCCCTCCTCCGCCCGTAATGACGTGGCATCACGCGCCTGACATCACCCGTCCACACTTAACCTCCTCTCGCGGGATAGCCTGCCCTGAGCTTGTCGAACGGGCCGCGTCCCCCATCACCTCCCCTCTCTCATACCACCACCTCGGCCTCCCCCCCCTTCAACTCCTTCAAATCTTACTAACCAAAACCCCCCGCCTCCAGCACAACCCACTCCCCTCACCCAACGGCGGTAGACCCGGAGGGCGGCCCCCCGACAACCCGCCCTCCTCCGAACAGCTAGCCAAGCAAACCACAACCCCCTCACCCCAACAAGCCTCGGCCAACTAAAACACCTTTTGTTCCCCCCCCCTCTGGTTCTATTGCCCTAGAGCCTAGAGGGGGGGGAGAACAACACGGGGGGGAGTAGAGTAAGACAACCTCCTAAAATGACTCATCGCATAATAATATCCCGCAACTCCTCCGGAATCCGATTCACCACCCGCTGCCGTATCTTCGACCGCCGCGGCGCCCGCTCCCCATGCACCAACTTCGTCCACAAAAACCCCGCCACCGACCGAATCCCTCTCTCATTCTTCTCAATATACCCCCACCAATCATCAATCACCCCCACCAACTCATCCCCAAAATGCGCCTGCGCCCGCGCACACAACTGAACCGCATTCCGGTAAGTAAACCCCAACGCCAACAACTTATCCACAGCCTCCGGATCGATATCACCACCCTCATCATCAGATGGTGTTTTTGTTGTAATCTCTGGTATTGGTTCCGGCAAACCGCTATCATCGACAAGGGCATTTTGCCCTAATGGAGCGGGGCAAACTGCGGTGGCCGAAACCGACACCTTGCCCCCACCTAATTCCTCCTCTTCAACCACACACTCAGCCACACACGGCGGCCGCTCCGGCGGCGGCTCCGGCCGCCCCACCCCACACCCCGCCGGATCATCATCCCCCGGCGGAATCTGACTATAATCGA
>DATHYN010000176.1:0-10133 GCA_035459145.1 Anaerolineae bacterium
TCCTCCCCTCTTGGGACGTCCTCCAAGAAAACAAATCTGACCCCCTCCCCCATGATGAAATGGTCGCTCGCAGTGAAGTTATCGAAAAAACTTTATCCGATTTTGGCCTACCCGCCACCGTTACCGAAGTTCGCCACGGCCCCGCCGTCACCCAATACGGTGTCCTACCCGGCTATATCGAACGCAAAAACCCCAATGGCGAAGCCCGTTGGCAAAAAATTCGCGTCTCCCAAATCGCTACCCTTCAAAAAGATCTCACCCTCGCCCTCGCCGCCCCTCGTCTCCGTATCGAAGCCCCCGTACCCGGCCGCGGTATCGTCGGTATCGAAGTCCCCAATCGCAAAATTAACACCGTCGATCTGCGTAGCATCCTCCGCTCCGACCCTTTCATTAAATTAGAAGCAAATCTCGCCACCGGCCTCGGCCGCGACGTCTCCGGCCTACCCGTCGCCATCGACCTCGCCCGCATGCCCCATCTCCTCATCGCCGGTACCACCGGCTCCGGTAAATCCGTCTGCATCAACGGCCTTATCACCTCCCTCGTCTTCAACAACACCCCCGATCAAGTCCGTCTCGTCATGATCGACCCTAAAAAAGTCGAACTCCAACGCTTTAATACTCTCCCTCACCTTGTCGGCCCTGTCGAAATCGCGGGCGACCGCGCTATCGGCGTCCTCAAATGGGTCACCGCCGAAATGGATCGCCGTTACGAATCCTTCGCCGAAGCTGGCGCCAAAAGCTTGCTCGACTATAATCGCAAAGTCGTCAAATACAAAGACGCCAACCCGCTCCCCTACATCTGCGTCTTCATCGACGAACTCGCCGATCTCATCCTCGCCTACCCCAGCGAAGTCGAACGCACCCTCTGCCGCCTCGCCCAAATGGCCCGTGCCACCGGCATCCATCTCATCGTCGCTACCCAACGTCCCTCCACCGATGTCATCACCGGCCTCATCAAAGCCAATTTCCCCGCCCGCATCTCCTTCTCCGTCGCCTCTAATACCGACTCCCGCGTTATCCTCGACTCCGTCGGCGCTGAACAACTCCTCGGCCGCGGCGACATGCTCTACCTCTCCCCCGAAGCCAGCGCCCCCGCCCGCATCCAAGGCTGTTACGTCGCCGACGAAGAAGTCGAAGCGGTTGTCAACCATTGGGCCCAAAAAATGCCTGTCGACCTCAATAAACGCCGCGCTCCCTGGGAAGGCCTCATCGCCCGCCAAGCTGTCCTCGATGAAACCGATGAACTCCTCGAACAAGCGATCGCCCTCGCCCAAAAACATGAATTTATCTCCACCTCCCTCCTCCAACGTCGCCTCCGCCTCGGCTACCCTCGCGCCGCCCGCATGATGGAGCATCTCTTCGAAATGGGCCTCGTCGAAGACCCCAAAAAAGGGGGACGCACCCGCCGCTCTTTCGTCGAAGATGATGTCGACCCCACCGAAACCCTACTCAATAAAGGCCTCCCCGAAGCGTAGCGCGACCATCATCAAAACGTAGGTTAACCGTCAATTAACCGTGTAGTGCCTCCCCACACCCTCATAGTATAATGACTATGAAATGGTTCATAATTCTCTTAACAATACATATTCTCTCACCTTCATAATCACCAACCTATCATTTCGAGCGCAGTTCACCAACCTGTCATTTCGAGCGCAATTCACCAACCTGTCATTTCGAGCGCAGTTCAAACCGTTTTACAATAAACAAACCATACTTTCAAAACAAGGTTTGAACGAAGTCGAGAAATCTGCTCTTATTTCACCAATAACAAGTTTGACAAAGGCCTAAACCAATATGTCATTTCGAGCGCAGTTCAATCCGTTTCCCCTTAGCATAACCATACTTGTAAAGCAAGGATTGAACGAAGTCGAGAAATCTACTTCTATTTTACCGATAACAAGTTTGGCAAAGGCATAAATTATCTTTTTCCAACCCCTGTAAAATCAATACTGAACCACCCCATAATTTCAATTTACTACCATCATAAAAGGATCCCCCACCCATGTACGACGAGGCCCAAACCCATCCAGTCCAATATGTTTATAAAGACAATAAACAATCACAACCACAACCACCTCGCCGTGGCGGTTGCCGTAGCTGTCTTAGCCGCGCTTTCCTCCTCTCTCTCTCCCTTCTCGCTATCACCGTCTTCACCGGCGTCATCATCGTCCTCACCCTCATCCTTAACCAATGGAAACAAGAACTCGATGACGGCTTAGCTCGCGTCAATACCGCTCGTGACCGCCAAACCTTTGAAACCACCGTCATCACCGACCGCAATGGAGAAGTCCTCTGGGAAATCTTTGGCGAAGGCAACCGCACCTCAGTCCCCATCACCGCTATCCCCCAATCCCTCATCAATGCCACCATCGCCGTCGAAGACGACACCTTTTATGACAATATCGGTGTCGATGCCCCCTCCCTCATCGCTGCCCTCATCGCTAACTTCCAACGGAGCGACCAAGAACGCGCCGTTGGTGGTAGTACCATCACCCAACAGCTCGTCCGCCACCTAGCCTTCGACTACGAAGAACGAACCGCCGTCTCCTACAATCGCAAAACCAAAGAGATCGTCCTTGCTTGGCTCATGACCCGCGATTACACCAAAGATGAAATCCTTGAACTCTATCTCAATGAAATCTATTACGGCAACCTCGCCTATGGTATCGAAGCCGCCGCGCAAACCTACTTCGAGAAATCAGCCGCCGACCTCACCCTCGCCGAGGCCAGTTTCCTCGCCGCCCTGCCCCAAAGTCCCGTCGAACTCGACCCGCTTAGCAACTATCAAGGCGCCAAAGAACGCCAATGGATCGTCCTCAACCTGATGGCCGAGGAAGGGTATGTCGATTCATCACAAATCGAAAACATCTACCTTCAACAATTCCAATTTCAACCCTTAGAAGTCAGCCTCAAAGCCCCCCACTTCTCTGTCTACGTTCGCCAACAACTCGAAGAGCAATTTGGTGCCGAAACCGTCGCCAACGGCGGCCTCCACGTCACCACCAGCCTCGATCTCCAATACCAACGACTGGCCGACCTCCTCACTCGCCAACACCTTAACAGCCTCCCCGCTGACCGCAACATGACCAACGCCGCCCTTGTCGCCTTAAAACCAACCACCGGTGAGATTTTAGCCATGGTCGGCAGTGCCGATTACTACAATGAATCAATTGATGGCCATGTCAACATTACCCTCTCACCCCAACAACCTGGTAGCTCCATCAAACCACTCACCTACGCCGCCGCTCTCTCCCCAGACCCCGAAACCGGCCTTCCGCTCTGGCAACCAGCCGATATTCTTTGGGATGTCCCCGTCACTTACGACCAGTTCGGTGGCCCTACCTACGAACCCGTTAACTACGATGGCCGCTTCCACGGCCCCGTCCGCCTCCGCACCGCCCTCGCTAACAGCTATAACATCCCCGCCCTCCTCCTCCTCCAAGACATCACTGTTGAAAGATTCCTGCCCTTCGCCCAAAAAATGGGCATCAACAGCTGGGGCGAAGACGCCAGTCGCTACGGTCTCTCTCTCACCCTCGGCGGCGGCGAAGTCACCCCCCTCGAACTCACCTCCGCCTACGCCGTCTTCGCCAACGAAGGCTATTACATCCCCCCCGTCGCCATCCTCGAAGTACGCCGCAAAGACCAAATCCTCTACAGCTACCAACCCCCAGAAGGGGACCTCGTTCTCGACCCCCGCACTGCCTACCTCATCACCGATATCCTCGATGACGATGCCGCCCGCGTCCCCGCCATGGGGCGCGGCAACGTCCTCGACCTCCCCTTCCCCGCTGCCGCCAAAACCGGCACCACCAACGACTTTCGTGACAACTGGACAGTTGGCTACACCCCCGGCCTCGTCGTCAGCGTCTGGACCGGTAACACCGATAACACCCCCATGGTTAACGTCAGCGGCCTCACCGGAGCCGCCCCCCTCTGGTCCGATTATATGAAAGCCATTTACAGCGATTTCGAACGGGTCGCTGTCCTCGCCCAAAACAATGCCCAACCGCCAACTGAGTTTATCCGTCCAGCTGGCTTGGAAGAACGGCCGTTGTGTGCCATCCCCTCCATCACCATCGGCGCCATCGAATGCACCCCCAGTGGCTCCGAACTCTTCCTCACCAACACCACCCCCAACCTCCAACCCACCAACACCCCCCCCGCTGACCGCCTCACCTGGCAAACCCTCGAACCCGCCGTCCAACAAATACCCGCGGTCCCCCTCCCCGCCATCCCCGTCACCGAACCCGCCCCCGATGAAGATGAAAACCGCATCCCACCCATGCTTTACTGCCACCTCCCTAACAACACCGAACTCATCAATCTACCACCTACCGCGCAACCCATCCTCTTCCTCTCCCCACCCCGCAACCCCGAAAGCTTACCCGGTGCCCACCAATATGCACAAGCCAACAATCTCTCTCTCCTCCCCACCGAAACTTGTAACGATGAACTATTAGCCCTATCTGGTGGCTCACAACTCGCCATCTACCGCATCAGCACCCCTAAAAACGGAGATGAAGTCAATGGCATCATCCCCATTGTCGGCACCGCCAGTTTTGAACCCGGCGCCGTTAACTTCTACAAAATCGAACTTGGCATCCCCAATGGTGACAACGTCAATTGGTATACCATCGGCGAAACCCACAATACCCCTGTCGTCAACGGTCAACTTGAAACCCTTCATGCCGAAGCCCTCGCCCCCGGTAATTACTGGCTCCGCCTCATCGTCGTTGCCCATGATGGCAACTACGTCGGTGAACCCCACACCATCACCTTCAACCGACCACAAACATAAGCCACTTCCATGAAAATATCACGACGCGACTTCCTGAAAGTAACTGGGCTCCTAACCACCACCAATCTACTCGCCTACAGCTACGGCCTCTGGCGTAGCCCGCCCCCATCCCCCCTCGGCCCCACCACCCCCTACCTCAACGGCCCCCTCAGCTGGCCCATCTTCCGCCCACCCTACTTCCAAGAAAACGCCAACATCGCCGCGCTCCTCTTCCCCGCCAACAAAACCAAACTCACCACCCTCTGCGACCAATACCTCAACCCCAACCCCAACCCCCTCTATCATTACCAACCCCTCTCCGGCCATATTCTCCTCACCTGTGCCGATATGTGGATTAGCTCTCTCCACCCTCAAGATCAAGCCAAAGGCCGTCTCCGCGAAGCCGAAGTCGGCTTCTGGTTGCTAACGATGGTAAGTAAGCGTGTGAACGGCCGTTACCTCCCCCACCATCTCGCTTGGTTCCTCCCCTACCTCCTCGTCGACAACGAAGCCGCCATCGCCACCGGCCGCGAACTCTACGGCTTCAACAAACTCCACGCCCGTATCGCCACCTCCGACCATATCTGGCAACCCCACTGGCAAGTCGATGTCATGGGCATCGACCAATTCAAACCCACTGCCATCGCCCAACAATATCCACTTCTCACCCTAGATTGCCCCGCTTGCCCTCCCACACCCACCACCCCAACCCAATGGACCAACTGGGGCACGGCCCAACAAGCCCTCACCCAACACCTCCTCACCACCACACCCCCCAGCAGTGACAACCAAGATAGCCTCGCCCTCCTCACCCAACTCCTCAACAATCAAACCCCCCTACTCTTTCGCAAGCAAATTCGCCACCCCACCAACAGCGACCAAGCCGCCTACCAAGCCCTAATCGAAGCCCCTCTCACCGTCAACAACTTCCACGCCGGTGGTGATCTGCCCGCTAACTATCAATTAAACCTCCAAGCGCTCGACAGCCACCCTATCGCCACAACCCTCGGCCTCGCCTCCACCACCCCCAACAAACCCATCTTCGCCGTTTGGCTCCAACTTGACTTTACCCTCGGCCATGGCCAAGAAATCAACCGCTCAACACCCTAAATAACCAATCCAGCCTTGAATCCTAACAAATTCATTAACCTGAGTTCGACAATTCCCACCCCCTCCTCCCAACGTCATTTCGAGCGGAGTTCAATCCGCCCCTCCCTCGACAAGTCCCACCCATAAATCAAGGATTGAACGAAGTTGAGAAATCTACCCTAACAACACATTAACCAACTCATCCACAGGTTTAATTCATTATCAAACTCAGGTTAACTTATATTTTCTTAATTTTGTTTGTACGGTACAATGGTAACCTAACACAACTATTTATCACTAGCGATCAGAGGAATTTATTGTGGATTCAGAGATGTACCAACTAATCATACATAAAGGGCCACAAACCGGTCTAGCCTTTGCCTTAAACGAAGATCTAATCATTATTGGCCGTTCACCCATCTGCGATATCGTTATCGACGATGTCGAAATTTCCCGCCAACACCTTCGCCTCAAACGCACCTCCCTCGGCTACAACGTTCAAGATATGGGCAGTACCAACGGCACCTTTATCGATGGCCGCCGCTTCGGCGGCGACGCCTACATGCTCAAACCAGGCCAAACATTAGCCATCGGCAACAATGTCCTCCTCATCTATAAAACAGGCAACGATCTACCCCCGCCCCCTTCCTTCGATTCCCAACCCAATATGGTCGCCCTCGGCCGCCCCACTGTCCCCGAAGCTCCCCGCCTCGGTGGTATCTCCCACTCCTCTCAACCCGCTCATGAAATATTAGCCGATCTCCCCCCCCCAGCCACACCCTCTTCCCTCTCCCAATCATCAAACAGCTCCGCCCAAAGCAAACAAAGTCTCTATACCATCGCCCTCATCCTTTTTGTCATTATCTGCTTGCTTCTAATTGTTATTGGCCTAATTATTTTTGCCTATCTCTACAGTCCCCGTCTGTTAGGACATATCACCATCCCTCTCATCAACAATGAACTGCTCATCATCCAAAACCACAATCTCATCCGCCCCTTTTTCATGGCCACCCCCATCACCTAAAGCTAAATCAGCTTGCCCCTGACGCAACGCCTGCAAATGCTTAGCCACTAAATGGGGTGGTGACATATCGATAAAGATCTTCAACCCCACCAATAAAACCGTAATATCATCAAATTGCCCTAATACCGGAATCACATCCGCAATTAAATCAATTGGCGATATCACATATGCCATTGTTAAAACAGGTACAATCTTCAACACCAAGGGCGTTTCTGGATCCATCAATAAATACCATACTAACCGCAATCGGTTCCATAACTCTGTCCAAAAGCTAGCATCATTCCGATTATTTTTGCCTTGAGGCTGTTTGTTTGCTGTCATTATCTTTCTCCTGACTAAAAAAAAACACCTATGCACTTCAATATAACCCAATGCACATCTATCATACTATACGCGACCCATTTATGCCCAGTTGCGTTTATTTCATAAACATTTCGTTAAAATTAATCCGATAAAGCTAATCCCCACAAGCCTTTACCTTTTTCGCACCAACCACCTCCGCTAAGCACTTATCTTTATGCAAAATCTATCATACCAGAAATCCACTTACTTCTGACTAAGCACATACAAAGTGAACTGGGGCAACAACGGATTAATGTCGTAACTCCCCCACTGCGCAATCCCCCCCGCCGTAAACACCGTAAAACCAATCACATACCCATCCTGGCGAACCCCATCATCATACCAACTCAATTGATTCAAAAAAGCGGTTCCACCATCTTCTCCCCACCCCTGCTGTACCCAATAATCACCAAAATCTCGCCACCCACCACCATTAGGCCCCGGCCGACCACCAATAATGCCATCCACCCCTGCTTCTGTAATAATTAACGGGATAACCAAACCTGCTGGTTCCAAAATTTCACGATAATACCATCGATAACGAAATGTCAATGCCCCCCGATCAGGATAATCGGGATAACCAGGTAAACCCTCACCAAACAAATAGGTCATCGTCGGCGCACTATACTCATGTAAACTCAAAACACCATTGTACTCTTTCGCCGTCGCGATAGCCGGCACAAACAGCTCAAACTCATGCAATTCCGGAACCCCCGTTGCAAAACCCCCCACGGCCGAGCGCAAACCATAACGTGCCATCTGCCTTACCCGCTCCTGCTCAAAACGCGCATACCACCCCATATGCTCCATATTCGGATCCGGCTCATTCGGCCCTTCCCAATAATCAACCGCTCTATTAGCTAAATATTTATCTATATGCCGCGCCACATAGTTCTGGGCCTCCTCTTCGGGATTACCAGCATATAACGTCCCATTATCATTAACTCGGCCCACCGTCACCGTCCACGGCGACACCAGCTCCACCTCAGTCAAAAACCCTAAATCATCAACCCCCTTAACCACAGCCGGCTTAGCTTGACGTACAAACTCCATAATAGCCGGATCATTGTTTTGCACAACATGAATACCTAACTTACTCGGCCCCAACGCCAATGTCGGTGGCCTTGTCGGCAATGGCCCAATCTCCGGAATCCCAAACGGTGTTACCGTCACCAATGGTGTTGGCGTTGGCGTCGGTGGATACGGCGTTCGCGTCGGAATAAACCCACGTGGTGTTACCGTTAATGTCGGTAAAACCTCCCAAGTCGCCACTGCCCCTTGCTCCACCGCCACCGGTGTCCAGGTTGGTGGTGACGTTGGCGGCGGCGCTGTTGCCACTGGCGAAGCTGTTGGCGGTATGGCCACCACCGCCCGCGTCGGTAACGGCGCCTGCGGTGCCGCACACCCCATAATTCCCACACTCCACAATATAAGTAAAATAATAAGCTTGCACTGATCAAAATATCTAGTTGGTAATAATTTCATCTTCAAATGATACCAACGACCATTTTAATGTCAATAAATCATCTCACCAACAAACATCTTCTTAATAAACAACAGCTTCATTTCTGAAACACCCGTCAAACATCCCCCAACTATCCCACTTGCTCCAAATATATACCAAAAACAAGCTGTTACCTTTACGCTTTCCCGTTACAATGCTAAAATACCACCTACTATGAACTTATTACTTTTTCTAAAACTTCTTACCGTTTTTGCCTTCTTAATCATGTTTTGGCGCCGTTCCGATTGGATATGGGGCGTTGGACTTCTAACTGTTACCACCGCTCTATTTCTCGATACCGCCCTGCAAATTTTTGGTTCTGGCAATTGGCAAGCTGACCTCGGCCTTTTCAGCTTCGTTATCCAAGGCATGCTCCTCGGTGGCGGCGCTTTATGGCTTTGGGGCTTCCTTGCCCCTACCCTCGGCTTCAACAATTGGGCCTCCACCAACACCTCCCAGCCATCACGCATCCTCCCCCCCCCACCCCCGCCTCCTAATAGTAGCCAGAACAATACAGCTATCGACCGCCAAATGCTCTTTGACCAAATCCGCTACCGCCTCAGCCCCGCTGATATCAACAATCTACTCTTCGATGTAGGTGCCAATGAAAATGATATCTTCGCGCCAGGCCTTGATATGAATGATATTATCATCCGCCTGATGGATTTTGCCCAAGAGTCAGGGCGCATGGGTGAACTTGCTGTCGCCGTCGAACGAACATTAACTCCCCTTCCTCCTGAACAACTCCCCCGTGTCTCTCGTCTCACCGAAGAAACCCCGCCTGCCGTGTGGCGCCACTTCCTGATCAGTAATTATAATTTGGATGAGTTGGCCACTATCGCCGCCCACATCGAAATCGATTGGGAACAAATTCCCGGCGACACGAAATCAGCCAAAGTACGTGAACTCCTTCTTTACCTCTATCGACGCAATCGTCTTATCGACTTGCTTGACTTCCTGCAATCATCAACAACTGAGGCACAACCATCTCCCCCCACGCCCAAACCAGCCGGTGTCACCCCCATCACCATCGATACGCCGGTTACTCAAATCGCTCAATATCTAATCGCTCAATATAATCTATCTGAAATGAAAGATATCGCTTTTGATTTAGACATCAATTGGGAGGATATTTCTGGTCAAGGTAAACGGGTCAAAATACAAAATTTTGTCCTCCACTTAGAAAGAAACCAACAGCTCGAGCAGTTAGTCGCTTTATTAGCAGGGGAACAGTCTCAGGAGAATAATACCTAATCATGCCTATTCGTCGCATGCTTCCTTTCATTTTTATCAATATCATCGTCTCGGCCGTGGTTGTTCTCTCTATCTTATACTGGTGGGATACACAACAAACGGCCGTTACCGACACCACCTCCCCCACCACCACAAACAAC
>DATHYN010000177.1:0-25751 GCA_035459145.1 Anaerolineae bacterium
CAACCCCCAATACGACAACATAAACCCCCACCGCTCATCCCACAACTGCGCCAACGACGCCGGCGTCGCCCGCACCCCCAACACATCAAAAAATGCACTCCACCCCAACCAATCACCATACAACTGCTTATTCCGCCAATACCACCACCCCGCCACACTTCCCATCGGGACCAAAAAGATAACCCAATCCCGCAAACTCGTCCCCAACAATCGCCCCAAGCTGACTATGCGAACATCCTTCTCCGATGCCGCCCACCGTGCGATAAAAATCGTCCCCAATCCCATCGGCGCCAACGCCAATGCCGGAAATTTCGCCAACGCCCCCGCCCCGCTAATCAGCCCGATAAGACCCAGCCACTTCCACTCTAATCGCTTCTCCGCCACCGTCCGCATCATCAGCCACAACGCCAACGCCGCTAACACCATCACCAAATTGTCATTATTCACCGCCCCACTAATAAATAAAAACATCGGTGTGAACGCCGTCACCGCCGCCCCCCCCAACCCCACCTCCGGCCGCCTCGGCGCCGCCATCCGCCCAATCAAATAGGTCAAATAAACCGTTCCCAACCCCAATAACACTGAAAAATAACGCACAATCCGCACCGCCAACAACGTCCCTTGCCACGTACTCCCCTCCCGATCATGCACCACTAAATTAATATTCCCATCCGCCGTAATCACCCCATTATCCACATGCGGGTTCTGATACCTAACCGTCTCCATGTCACTCGTATCAATCCACCACGTCAACCCCGCCGCCACATAATAATACAACGGCGGCTGGCTCGCCTGCTGTTTCCACGGCCCCACATAATCCGCCCCCTGCACCGGCAACGGATTCCCATCCGCCAAATGTCGCACCATCGGATAATGCCACAGCTCATCCGACGCCTCAAATATCGGCGTCACCGTCGCATAAATTAATCCCAACACAAAATAACTCCCCAATATCACCCCCAACCAATGTTTTTCCTGCATAATTATCACCAAACTTTATAATCCTACACAAATAATAGATAGTATCCCCCCCACTAAAAAGATAAACGGTGTATCCCATGTATGTGGTGAAAACGCTTCTGTCAATGCCATCACCACCGGCATCACCACCAAAGCAACAACCAAACCGAATGAACTAAAAAAAGGTGCCATCATTAAAATAGCAACAACAGTTGCTCCCCATACCATAGCACTGCCTTCATAACTGCGTGTATACAGTTTATCTGTAAATAACGCTTTAGTCCGATAAGTATGCTTTCCAAAACGTACACCAACAGGCTCGGCCAAACCATCCCCAAACACATTAACAATCGTTGGAATAAATATTAATGCCTCCAACTGATATTGAGCCATATAAACCTGTAATCCAATTACAACTAAAAAGCCTGTCGCCAACTGTGTCAATAACCATACCATCGTATGCGGACGATCTTCAGGCCGATCATAAGAAATATAAACCACTTCAATCAATCGAATCCTATCACGAATAGGCTCTATCATCACCCCTAAAAATGATAACATCAATGCCAACCGTACTAACCCAGTCGCTGGTGTTACCTCATATGGCACAATCTGATCTATTATAAGCGGAATAAAAAACAAACCAAAATGATTAATCTTTCGCGTATAATTAACTTTCACCCCTTTATCAATCACTAACCGACCAGCACCATACCCAATTATCAAATAAACGACCGTAAACAAAAAACTATTCAACAAAAACGCACTATCCATGTTTATTCCCTCTGCTAGGTGATATATTTGTGTGAAATTATCAACTCAAATGTTGACGATGCCTAATCTAATGCGCTTACACACAACAAAAATTTATTGTATAATTATCATCTTGATCTTTAATAGGTAAGCAATCTCTTCACGCTAATTTACAATAATCTACTAAATAAAAAATGAATAATAACCAAAATCAACCAATTATCCAAACCAAAAACCTCACCCGCCTCTACGGCTCGGCCATCGCCGTCAACAACCTCACCCTCACCATCCCCCACGGCCAAATCTTCGGCTTCCTCGGCCCCAACGGCGCCGGCAAAACCACCACCATCCGCATGCTCACCGGCCTCCTCAAACCCACCAGCGGCTCCATCCACATCACCGGCATCGATATCCAAAAAGACCCCCTCACCGTTAAACAGCGCATCGGTTACCTCGCCCAAACACCACTCCTCTACGACAAATTGACCGGTCACGAATTTCTCCTCTTTATCGGCTCCCTCTACGGCCTAGCCGATGACCACAGCCACCAACGTGCCACCCACCTCCTCGAACTCCTCAACCTCACGACCAAAGCTGACCAACCCATCGAAAGCTACTCCGGTGGCATGCGCCACAAAATCGGCCTCGCCGCCGCCCTCATCCACCAACCACCCCTCCTCATCCTCGATGAACCCCTCACCGGCCTCGACCCCAAAAGCGCTTGGCAAGTCAAAGAACTCCTCCGCCAACTCTGCGACCAAGGCCATACCATTTTCCTCTCCACCCACGTCCTTGAAATCGCTGAAAAAGTGTGCGACCGCGTTGGCATCCTCCAAAACGGCACTCTCATCACCGCAGGCACTCTCGACACCCTCCGCCAACAAGCCCAATCCTCGGCCAACACCACCCTCGAAACCCTCTTCCTCCAGCTCACCGAAGACACCCCCGCCATCACCTCCCCCGGAGAATAAAACTATGATTTGGAACATCATCCGCCCCAACCTGTGGATCATCAAACGCCGCCTCCAAGCCCTACCCACCCCCACTCTCCCCCTCATCCCTCTCATCCCCACCCTCGGCCTCATCTGGCTCTACACCCAATACCTCCTTCCCAACCGCGATTTCCTCGCTAACGAATTCGTCTTCATTTTCACCGCCCTCCTCCCCTCCAGCCTCTTCCTCTTACTCCTCTTCGCCCTCCTCGGCGCCGGTGATATCATCAGCATCCTCTACCTCAGCCCCGATTTAGAACTGCTCCTCGCCGCCCCCGTCCCTAAACACACCATCTTTCTTCTCAAACTGCTCCAATGCAGCCGCGCCATCATCTTCCCCCTTCTCATCTTCACCATCTCCTTCCTTCTTATCGGCTGGGCCCAACAAGCCTCTCTCCTCTACTACCCTCTCATATTCCTCCTTCTTTTTGCTGCCCAAATATTGATCACTAACATCATCGTCGCCCTCCTCATGCTCATCACCCAATTTGTTGACGCCACTAAAATCCGCACCTGGATGCCTCTTTTGGTGATGGTCGTCACTGTCGCTTTTATGGGCTTTCAACAAACGGCCATTGCCCAACTCCAAACCCAATCCAATCTCCTCCAATTCCTCTTCCAAGCCCTCCAAGAAATCCCCACTCTCTTCCAATTAACTACCGCCATCACCCTCATCACCGTCACCACCACCCTCCTTAACTATCAACTCTTTACCTTAACCTTTTATGCTGGCTGGAATCATTGGCAAACGGTACCCGCCACCACCAAACCAACTTCACTCACGCCACCTCCCCAATCACCCCTCTTCCAAATCGTTCCCTCGACCTTCCGCTCCTTCATCCGCAAAGAATGGCTAACCCTACGCCGCACCCCCCAAACCCTCATCCCCATCATCCAACCACCGCTCATGCTCATCGGTATGCTCCTCATCCCCCTCTTCACCGTCTCGGCCACCTTTCGCCAAACCTACCAATCCGCCATCTTTGCCGGCTTCCTCCTCATGCTCAGCTTCATGCTCGGCCCCCTCTCCTTCAACGCCATCATCCCCCTCGCCACCGAAGGCCCCCAAATCGATATCCTCCGCGCCAGCCCCATCCCCATGAAAACCGTCCTCCGCGCCCACTTTTGGGCCACCTACATCCCCATCATCTCTTTATGGCTTCTTGGTAGCTTCATTATCACCCTCATCCTAACTCTCTCCTGGTGGCAAACTATCTTCCTCCTCTTCCTCATCCTCTGGGGGTTCACCGCCACCATCCATCTCAACCTCGCCTTCGCTGGCCTCACCCTAAAATTTGAGGCCGATGAAGTCAGAAAGCGTATCCCCACGCTGTTAAACTATCCCATTATGCTCATCAACACCCTCTTCACCTTTGCCACCGTTTGCCTCGGCTTCTGGTTACTCGTCCGCCTAATCCCTAACGCTGACTTAGTCCTCCTCCTCCAAGAACTAACCAACTTCCGCTTCATCAATTGGCTCTTCAGCCCCAACCCCCTCTACCCCACCCTTCTCCTCTCCTCCCAACTTCTCTACCTCTTCCTCACCTACACTCTCTGGCAAGCCGCTATTCGCCGTCTCACCGCTTGGGAAACCCCCTAACCCACAAGGACAGTCCGATTCAGGACTGTCCATACCTGCGTAAAGCTGTCATACCTGCGTAGATGCTGTCCGCTTTTCTTATGTCAACCAACTCATCTACAGCCCCTTCATGACTGTCATCCTCGCGAAAGCGGGGATCCACTCCTAAAATCACCTTTATTTCGGCTTCGTTCTCAATCATTATCATCCTTATTCCAAAAAATATATCGCTTTTTATATCGTCTATCTATATCGGTAGTACATTTTTTCTCTCTTCCAAGCATATATACTTGAACCACTTCTCAACCCACCAAACTTCCCCATCTACAAAATTCTCAATACCAACTAATTAACCTGAGTTCGACAATTCACAGCCTCCCGCCAAACGTCATTTCGAGTAGAATTTTACCCGCCCTCCCCCTTTGAAACCTACCAATCGCCAAAGGGTAAAATGGAATTGAGAAATCTGCCCTAATGGCACTCTAATCAACATTTACGTTGGCCTAATGAATTATCAAATTCAGGCTAATTAAATAATTCATCAACAACTTTCGAAGCACAGGAGCGTCTTCCCCATGAAAAAAGCTATCTTAAGCTTGTTTATTTCTGCCACTTTATTATTCCAGCTACTTTACCTCCTGACTCTACCCCCCACTGCCACCGCCATTACCACAGCCCCAATAACGACCACCACCCAAACAGCCGCAATCAATCAGCCCCAACACAACCATAACAACAATGCCGCCTGCCCCTCGGCCGTCACCGGCCTCACCCTCACCCCCAGCATCAATAGCCTCGTCCTCACCTGGGACCGCCACCCAGACTTCGACCTCGGCTATAAAGTCTGGCGCAGCCAAACCCCCTACTTCACCCCTGGCAGCACCCCCCTCACCACCCTCATCTCCACCACCACCAGCTACCGCGACCAACACAATCTGATGAGCACCAAAAACTACTACTATTACGTCGAAGGTCTCAAAAGTTGCGACTCAACCCCTGCTTACTCACAACATGTCGCCGCCTTCAACTATGAACTCCTCCCCGGTGCCCCCCAACAACGCAACGGCATCATGAGCTGGGCCCAAACACCTGAAGAAAGCGGACAACGCAATGTCCTCACCCAATGGTTCGCCGCCCCGCCAGCCGATACCTATACCCTCTACCGCCAAATAAATGGTGGCAGCTGGAATATGATCGCCACCACTAGCTTCGCCCCCGACCCCACAGCCCTAGCCGACACCCTCGATACCGCCTTACCCCTCGTCATGTCCGATCTAGGCGTCTCCACCACACAAAAACTTTATGATCGGCTCGCGGATGAACCCGTCACCGCTCAAATCATGGCCCGTGAATACTACTCCGTCGCTCTCGCCACTGGCCGTGGTTATCTCGATATCAACGCCCCTGATGGCGATCTCGCCTATTACATCTCCACCGATGGCACCAATCCCGAACTCCAATCAGTTTGTGTCCCCGAAATTCCTGCCGATATCACCCCTTCTGGCTTCCGCCAAAGTATCATCACCCCCATCCCAGCTGATTTAGGTGTTACCAATAGTAGCCGACCACTGGATGCCGAAGAACGTTTCGATTGGTTTAAATATCAAGAAGCGCGCATGGTTAACGGCCGTGTCCACATGCTCTGGGATAAACTAACCTTTACCGAACCCCCAACTGCTACCAATCCACTCACCTGTCTAAACGCCTCCGCCTTACAAGTAGCTGGCTACAATGTCTACCGCCAAGGCCCATTAACTGCTGGCTGGGAACTCGCCAATCCCACCAACCCCAACGGGAACCCTATGCTCGTCACCATCCCCGCCGATCCGCCCCAAACATTAATCGATGAACCATACTTTTTCGTCGATAATCTTCTCCAAGAATATTCTGGCCAAAATCCAGCCGATATTTTCACGACTTGGGATTATCGTCTATGTCCTGTCAACTGGCTTGGTGCTGAAATCGATGCCTGCTCAACGATGAGCGCCCCTGTCCGTGAACTCGACAATCCCAATTCTATTCTTAATCCGATGGTTACCGTCGAACCTGATCATTCCTTCCTAACCTTAGAATGGGATTTCTACGATGACTTTGAAACAAGTACACCCGTTACTTTTGTGGTTGCGCGTCATTTGACACCAACGGCCGTTATCTCCCACTGGCAAACCATCAGCGTCATCCCCTTCCCCAATCCCATCAACGTCACCACAACCATCGCCATCACCGATATCCCCCCTATCAGTGAGCCTGGCCGCCCCTACTGGTACCAAATCCAAGTCCGCGATGATGCCGGTAACTGGTCACCACCCAGCTCCCCCGTCTCTGGCGCCCTCTACCCCCGTGAACCCCTAGCCCTCAACCCCATCAACTTCCAAGAAGTTTGCGGCCAAAACCCAGAACTCCCCCTCACCCTCAACACCATCGGTTCCGGACAATCTAATCCAGTCATGGACGCTCGCGCCAAACAAGCCATCCTCTACCGCTCCTTCGATAATGTCAATTGGCGCATAATCGAACGTTTCCAAATCACCAATGGCTCTGTCACCCTCACCGAAGATTTTGCTTCCCCAGTCGCCAGTGAAATCTATTATCGGATCGAACTACTTGATGAACATGGTAATGTCAGCGATCCTCAACCCTACTGCACCGTAACCTCAGGCCATACCCAACCCGTTATCCCTGGTATTACCGGTACACAAACGCTGTCCGTTGTCAATCTACAACGCAACAACACCGACTCAACCTTACAAGTTGTGTCCACCTCCCCCGACGTCGAAACGATGACCACAAACACCACCACCGTTAACTACACTTCCCAATACACAACCACGCTTGAAGAAGGCGAATGTCAACAACTAGAACTCACCAACATCGCTGAAGATGGTCAACAAAGCCCCCCTACCACGCACCTATACTGTCACAACAACAACTTCATGAACACCAACCGACAATTAACCAACCTCGGCCCTGTTGTCGACATCGCCCGCGTCACCACCGCCGAAGGCCCCGCCACTGAAATCACCCTGCTCGAATGCGCCCACTGTGACGCCCCCTACGCCGCCGCCTTCCGCCGTACAACCACAGGCAATTGGTTACAAGTCACACCTATCACCCAAATTAGCACCTACCAACCAGGCGACATCGATAACGGCCCCGAAGCTTACTGGCGAATCCATGACTATACCGATATCTCCCTTAACACTGCTCATGAATATGTTGTTGTCGCCTTTAGTACCCAAAACTATGAAATGCTCGGTTACTGGGGTACCGCTTACCTCCCCGCCCAAACCACGTCACCTAATTACATCCTATTAGATGAACCAACACCACTGCCTGAACTCCCTAATGATTGCACAACGAGTTTGTATGATGTCATCTCCCCCAATGACTTTGGCATGCCCTCTGATTTCGCTTTACCTTATGGCTGGCACATTTACGTCGAAAACTACTGGTACTCAGGCGAACCCGAGTGCCCCATGGGATCAGATCCAGACATCGAACATCTCTATGGTTCCGCTATACTCAGTGATGGCTTTGGCAATGAATGGCCCATTGATTTCCTCGACATATCTTTAGTCGGTGGTGTATTTACCAATGGCCGTCTCGGCACCCTTTTAGCTTATATGAATGACTCTGGTGGTGCCTATTTCGAATCTTATATAGAACAAATCGAGTTTACCCCAACCGAAGCGAATGTTCTCGCTGAACTTATCCTCCCTAACAACATCAAACTTGTTGATAAAAACGATATTGATACCCGTAGTCGTGTCGTTGTTGGTGTATTCCCCATGGCCACACCTGTCAATGATTCACTAATTGACTTTGGGCCTACCCCACTATCAGGCACAAACTATATGGTAATAGACGAAAACCTGCCTTGGTTTATCACTCCTAGCACAATAGATATCGCTAGCTACGGTATTGAGTTAGATACACCCATCACGACCGAAAGTCGTGATCCAGCCACTCCTGACCCCAATGATGCCAATAATTTAGGCTATCTATTAATGTCTTACTCCGGCTCTAATGCCACTATCGATGTTGATGGTCTAACCGGTACCTTCTCCAACAATCTTGAACTTAACTACACCACTAGCTTCCCTGCCCAACTGCATGTAATCGGCAACGGCATTCAGCTACAAATTACAGATAGTACCATCATCAATGGTGAAATCAATAACGCTCAAATCGAAATGCCATACCTCAATCAAGAGAAAGTCGTCGATTACATCACCTTTACTGATGTACCCACACCCTCCGAACGTATTAAATACAAAAAAGGGATCTTCGATTATTTGGGCCTCCTTCCTCAAACTCTGACGTTAACACCACCTGATAACAGCCTCACAATTAATCAAAATGGGCATATCCTCGATACCGTCACCCTCAATAACCCTATCAGTTGGACCGCTTTCTCCATCGACAATAACAATGCCCTCATCTTCATTACCGATAACAGCTTCCCTGACGTCTCTTCCGCCACCCCTCGGCCCGTCGTCACCGCCTGGCAACGCTACCCCGACCCCAACACCCCCGGCGACCACGACCCCGGCCTCAACATCAACAGCAATAGCCGCCCCTTCACCTGGGACTACTACGGCTCACCACCCTTCGATGCCGCTCTCGATATCTACGTACGCTATGGTGGTGTCAGTGAAAACGCCATCGTCAATGGTGATGGTAGCACCCGCCCCAATACCTATGGCTACCAAGAAGAACTCATCTCCTTCGAACCTCTCTTTGTCGATAACCGCCTCCAAGACCAAGATAGCCAACTCTTAACCGATCTCTATCTGCCCTATCCTTCCGCCACAACCCTACCTCTCAAAGTAACCAATACCAAAAATGGTTTACCCCACACTGGCACATTCCGTGACCCAATCAACCCACTCCACGATTATTGGCGCTTTGAGCATATCCCCAATCAATGGCACTATAGCCCAGCCGAAACGGCCGATTACGGCGCTACCCTCCCCACAAATTGGAGCATGCTCTTCAACATGCGCGGTATAGCCACCATCAATGGTCTAAACCCGCCTGCCAATAACTTAGCCGGTATCGATTACACCACCAATATCTCATTACCCCTTAACACTGAATGGCTACCAACCGGTGACATCGGCAATATCGATATTCTTGATGAATTCGATACCGGCTTTGGCGGTCGTGACTACCTACGTACAAGTGGTGTCTCTTTCGCCCTTTCTGATATCAAACTAAGTCGCTACTACAGCGATCCCGCCGATACCAACAGTCTCCCCAGCACAGCCAATATCGACAACAGTCTCGACCATCAACTCAACCCACTTGACCCAGACATCCTCGATGGCAGTGGCAACCTCACCCCACAATCCCTCGCCGACTGCGCCCTCTTAACCAATGGCATCGGCTGTGGCTTTACCATCCTCGATGGCGAAGGTAATGTGGACTATTTTGGCGAATTTAACCGTCAAACATCAACCATGGCTCCTTCTCTCATCCCTGTCGATGATATCCTCGGTGATTTCCCCATCGCTTCTACCAACCGATCCACCATCTCAGTTAAATCAATTATCGACCAACCCTCTGTTCATTGGGCTTGGCCGGTCGCTAATGAATATATTGATCAATACCTACCAGGCAAACTAATTTTAAGTTGCTATGGTGCTGTTTTCGCCTACGTCCAACCCAACTTTGAACTATTACCTGTCGGCGGTCTCCAATTTGTTCAAGGTGATTTTGGTGCTGTCGCCAAAGTCGGTTATCTCGGCAGTAACTACATTGACAAAGTCGGTCTTTTTGCTGGTTACTCCGCTTCTCAAGCCGCTTTCCGTGCCCTAGCCACTAACCGCCCGCTTCAAGATGGCACGTGCGGCGTTCTCCCCTCCGATAGTTGGGACTTCCAATTATCTCAAGACGTAGAGGATTATGCTTCTAAATTCGGCTACCCTTTAACCCCTACCCCTGACGAAGACGTCGTCGATCTCACCGCCATGCTATGGCCCTATCCTGACCCCCAAAATGGAAACCCTCTCCCCTTTGACCAACTATACCAACGACTCGAATACGATATCACCAATGATACTGAAAGCAGTACAAGTTGGATCGATACCGATTATGGCCTAGCTGGTCTGCAAACAGGAGACACCATCTCCCCCACAGGCGTTCTCTTTGACCGTGGTTTAGGTCAAGCTGTGTTCCGTCTACCTAGTAATGGTCAAGGAATACAATTAGACAGCTTCTTCTTCGGCACAAAGGTCGATGTCTCTACTGAAAGTAATGGGCAAACGGAAACACTCTTTAAAGCCCACCGTCTCAGTATGGAATATAGCCGTGATGGCGAAATCAAAGTAAGAGGACAGGATGTCCAAACCGATTTAACCGGTGAATATGATATCACCGCCGATTTCATCCTAATCATTGGCACCAAACCAGGCTACCGCCGCATCGAAGGGGGCATTACCGTCGATGATATCAAAATCTCCGAAGTACAATTCCGTGATTTGGGTGCCGCTTTTGGTGCTGGACAGTACAGTGGCGAAATTATTGGCTACATAGGTTTACGTGGTGAAGGTGTTTGGACATCATTCCGCCTCGGCGGCGCCATCCTGCTCGGCAAACTACCCGCCAACAGCCAAGCCCTCCGCGAAGCCGGCTTTGGTACCGTCTTAGACCAATTAGATGTCCCTGGCGCACCACCCGTCTTTATCGGACTATATTTACGCGTTACCGGTGACATTCCTGTCTACAACAACCCACCCATCATCGCTAATGGTAGTGGTACGCTTGCCTTCTGGTACTTCAAAGACCCTAATTCCTCAGACAAAACATTTGGTGGTGAATTAAACGCTTCTGTTTATGCCACTGTTGCTAAGGTCGTCAGTGGCCGTGGTACACTCGGCCTTGTCATTCAAAGCCTACAACCAGGTGCACCCAACACGCTACCCTCATCTGTCGGCTCATGGCCAGACCTCGTCCGTACCTGTGACAATACCAACACTTACAATCCAGATGGCGAAAACTGTCTTGCCCTCACTGGCTCTTTCTGGATCGCCGCTGGTATCGGCAATTGCTCTCCCAATACGTGGTCTCCATGGAGCCAACGATGGTGGTCAGATAGTTGGTGTGGCCAAGCTGGTGCTATCATCGGCCTAGGCTATATGAAGATGGCCTCTGATGGCAAAACATGGAAGATCGCCTATGAACTTGACTTTGAAAAACCGTTCTGATAACGTAGTCCACAATCACCACTAACCCCAAAGCCTTCGTTGCTCAGCAAAAACAACGAAGGCTTTTTCTTTCTCTAACAAATAAGCCCTAAAAAAGCCTGAGTCCGACAATTCATAACTCACCTTTAATTCGGCCTCACTCTCCACAAATCACCCCTCCTCTTCCATCCCCCGCACCTGCGCCAACAAATCCGCCACAACCTCCTCCGGCCACTGCGACAAACTATCCTCCTGCGCCTGCAACACACTCAATAACGGCATATCCCGCACAAAACCATCCACCGTCGTCCCCAAAATCTCCGTATCATCCGTCGCCCCACCACTCCAAAAACCAGCTCCCATCTTCTTTAAATCCGCATAAAACGGCTCAAACACCACCCGCCCCCGCCGATCCATCCGCCACTCCCGAATCGTCGACTCCCGATGCAACGGCGACGGCAACGCCAACGTCGATTCCAACGTACACGCCACCCGCGCCCGGATATCCGTCGCCGACGCCCCAATCAACACATCAAACATCCCATCTTCCGTCACCCAATCGCCATAAGCCGGATCATAATACGCAAACGCTCGGAAATCCAGTTCAATCGTGACCGTTTTCGTCTCACCCGGGGCCAATCCCACCTTAGCAAACCCCTTTAACTCCTTCTCTGGTCGCCGCAAACGTGACGCCCGATCATGCACATACACCTGCACCACCTCTTGCCCCCAACGCTCCCCCTCATTCGTCACATCCACCGACACCGTCACCCCCTCCTTATCCTTAAAAGTCCCCGCCGATAAACGCGCCTTATCGTAACCAAATGTCGTATAACTCAACCCATGCCCAAACGAAAACAACACATCCTGCTTTTTCGCATCATAATACCGATACCCGATAAACATCCCTTCCCCATAAGCTACCACACCATTCTCTCCCGGATAACTCAAATAAGCCGGCGTATCTTCTAACGCTAACGGGAACGTCTCCGCCAATTTCCCGCTTGGATTCGTATGCCCAAACAAAACATCGGCAATCGCCCGCCCCCCCGCTTGGCCCATCATCCACGCTTCCAGCACCGCCGCCGCCTCATCAATCCAATCGCTCATCGTCACTGCCGAACCATTGTTGAGAATGACGACAGTACGTGGTTGAACGGCCGTTACCCCCTTAATCAACGCCACCTGCTGCTCTGTAAACGCTAAATCAGTCCGATCATACCCCTCCGACTCCTTATACGTCGGCAACGCGATAAACAATAACGCCACATCACTCGCCTCGGCCAACAATGCCGCCTCCGCAATCAATTCCGGCTGCGAACTATCATCCTCCGGATACCCCACCGCAAACGTAAACTCACTGTCCCCCCCAACCTTTTCTAACTCAGCCAACGGCACCGCCACCTCCGTCGGCTTAATGTGCGAACTACCACCCCCCTGAAAATGCGGCTCCCGCGCCGCCCGACCAATCACCGCCACTTTACCCCCCTCGGCCAACGGCAAAACACCCTCATTCTTCAACAACACAATCCCTTCTCCCGCCACTTTACGCGCCAACTCATGATGCTTCGCCTGATCAAAACTGCCCCCCTTCGCCGTCGCTTTCCCCTTAAACACAATCTTCAAAATCCGTCGCACCGCTTCATCCACATACGACTCATCCAACTCACCCGCCTCCACCGCCTCAATAACCGCCTGTACCCGCTTCGCTTTCGGCCCCGGCATCTCTAAATCCAACCCCACCCGTAACGCCGCCACCCGATCCCGCACCGCGTCCCAATCAGACACAACCATCCCCTCAAACCCCCACCGCTCCTTCAATATTTCCGTCAACAAATGATAATGTTGCGAACCATACTCACCATTAATCCGATTATAAGAACACATAATCGTCCACGGTTGTGCCTCCTTCACCACCATCTCAAACGCCCTTAAATAAATCTCATGCAACGTCCGCTCATCAATTTGCGCATCTATTGAAAAACGTTGAAACTCTTGATTATTAGCCGCAAAATGCTTCACTGAAGTCCCCACCCCTTTGCTCTGAATCCCCTTCACTATACTCGTCGCCATCTTCCCCGCCAAAAATGGATCTTCCGCAAAATATTCAAAGTTACGCCCACAAACCGGCGTCCGCTTCATATTAACCCCCGGCCCCAAAATCACATCCACATCCAGCGCAATCGCCTCGGCCGCCAACGTCTCACCCACTTCATATAACAAATCAACATTCCACGTCGCCGCCAAACTCGATGCCGTCGGAAAACAGGTGGCTGGCTCACTATCATGCATCATTACCTCAACCGCCCGCACCCGCCGAATCCCATGCGGCCCATCCGCCACCACCATCTCTGGAATCCCCAACCGCTCCACCGGCACCGTCGTCCACATACTCGCCCCCGTACACAACGCCGCCTTCTCGGCCAAACTCATCTCCGCGATCAAACCCTGAATCTTATCACTCATCATCTTAAATATCCTTCTATCTAATTTTTTACTTCAAACCAACCCACCACCTATTTGCGCAAATTCACCCTTAAGCATAACATAACACCCTAACACCATCAAAGGAGATATCTTATGACCCTCGCCTACATCATCATGGGCGTGTCTGGCTGTGGCAAAACGGCCGTTGGCACCACCCTCGCCACCCATCTCAACGCCCCCTTCTACGATGCCGACGACTACCACCCTCCCGCCAACATCGCCAAAATGAGCGCCGGCATCCCCCTCACCGACCAAGACCGCCTCCCTTGGCTCCACCAACTACACACCCTCCTCGCTCAGCATATTGTTAAGGGAGAAACGGCCGTTCTCGCCTGCTCCGCCCTCAAACAGAACTACCGTCAAATCCTCCGCGCCCACCAAACCCACCAAACCCACTTCGTCTACCTCCACGGCTCCTTCGACCTCATCTGGCAACGCCTCACCACCCGCCAAAACCATTACATGAAAGCCGACATGCTCCACTCCCAATTCGCCACCCTCGAACCACCCACCCCCACCGAAGCCCAACTAATCCCCATCACCCTCCCCATTAACCAAATCGTCGCCCAAATCATCTCCAATACAACCTAAAACAACCTGAGTTCGACAATCCCCCCACCTTTCCAACGTCATTTCGAGCGTAGTTCAATCCGCTTCACACCAAACACACCTTGCCTCAACATCAAGGATTGAACGAAGTCGAGAAATCTCCCCTAACAACACATTAACCAACTCATCCACAGGTTTAATTCATTATCAAACTCAGGTTAAAACAACCGCAAGTCAACTCTCCATACCCACTCTCAAAATATCCCCTCAACAAAAAAAGAGGCGTTTCTCACGAAACGCCTCTCTCCAATCAAATCACAGGACCATCAGAACCTAATTCAGATTCTCGAAAATCCCCGCGGCCCCCATACCACCCCCAATACACATCGTCACCATCCCAAACTGCACGTCACGACGCTTCATCTCATGCATAATCTGCACCGTCAACTTCGAACCCGTGCAACCCAACGGATGACCCAACGCAATCGCCCCACCATTCACATTGACGATCGCTTCGTTCAAACCTAATTCACGAATAACCGCCACCGATTGGGACGCAAACGCCTCATTCAACTCGATCAAGCCGATATCATCTAAACTCAACCCAGTCCGTTTCAATACCCGTGGCACCGCTTCCACTGGCCCAATCCCCATAATTTCGGGACGAACACCACCTACATTGAAACCAACAAAACGCAATAACGGCTTCAAACCCAACGACTCGGCCAGCTTCCGCTCCATGACCATCACCGCCGCCGCCCCATCACTCAATGGGGATGAGTTACCCGCCGTCACCGACCCACCTTGCATAAACACAGGCCGCAACCGATTCAACCCTTCTAACGTCGAATCAGGCCGCAAATGCTCATCACGGTCAAACGTCACCGTGTAACGCCCATCCGGCGTTACCTCTTCAATCTCCAACGGCACAATCTGATCCTTAAACCGATCTTCAGCATAAGCCGCCGCCGCTTTCTTGTGACTATTCAACGCAAACTCATCCTGCGCCTGACGCGTCACTTCGAACTCGTCCGCTACCCGCTCGGCCGTCAAACCCATGTTCATATACACTTCGGGCATATTCTCAACCATATGCGGGTTCGGGCTCACCCGAAAACCAGTCATCGGCACCAAACTCATCGTTTCCGCCCCACCAGCCACGATACAATCAGCCCCGTTAGCGATAATCCGCTCGGCCGCCATCGCAATCGTCTGCAAACCACTGGCACAAAAACGATTAACCGTTACCCCCGGTACATCCACCGGCAAACCAGCCCGCATCGCAATCGTCCGCGCAAAGTTTAACCCCTGCGCCCCTTCCGGCATCGCACAACCAATGATCACATCATCCACCTGCTTCGGGTCAAGCCCCTCAGCCTGCTTCATCAACTCTTCAATCACCGCTGATGCCATCTCGTCAGACCGATAATTACGTGTCGTTCCTTTCTTACCACGGCCAACTGCCGTTCGCGCTCCCGCCACAATTACAGCTTCTCTTGTCATAACTCTTTTATCTCCGTTTAATTACGTAATGGTTTACCAGTCTGCAACATGTGCATCATCCGGTCACGCGTCTCTTGATTACCAATTAAGGACAAGAACGCTTCCCGTTCTAAGTCCAACATATACCATTGATCCACCCATGCCGGTGCACTTAAATCGCCACCACACATGATATAAGCCAATTTCCGACCAATCACCGCATCATACGCCGTCGCATAACGACCCCACTCAAACCCCTTCAAACCAAGATGCAACGCATACAACGTGTCACGGCCCGCCGCATACACCTTCTCCGGTTCCGGCGAACGCTCACCCGAGGCCACCAATTGCAACGCTAACTGCTTCGCTTTCGCCAAACGATGGTCACTGTTCATGCTAATCATATCATCTTCACGCAAGTAACCCATCGCTTTCGCTTCCCAGGCACTGGTCGCTACCGAAGCGGTCGCAATTTGCGTAAACGCCTTTTGCATCACCGGCAACACATCCGCATCTTTCGTCTTCATCACCGGATTAACCAAACGCTTGACCAACTCAGTCGTCCCACCACCAGCCGGAATCAAACCAACCCCGACCTCAACCAAGCCCATATAGGTTTCATGATCAGCCACCGTCGCCCAACCCGCCATCGCCATCTCCACACCACCACCCAACACCCGTTGGTGTGGGGCCGTGACCACTGGCTTTGGCGCATATTTCAAATTATAAGTCGCCGTTTGCAACGCTTTAACCTGGGCATCAATCTGATCAAACATCCCGTTAGCTGCCGCCACCCCCATCATGAAGATGTTTGCGCCCACACAGAAATCTTGACCATTATTCCCGATAACCAACGCATCGAAATCAGAGTCTAAACGTTCTAAAGCGGTATTCGCCATGCCCACAATACCATCATCAATCGCATTCATTTTGGCATGGAACTCAAGCAAAGCAACCCCGTCACCCATATCGAGCAAACTAGCGCTATCATTTCGCTCCACTTCACAACCCGCTTCATGCAACGCCGATACCAAGATAATATTCGGGTCTTTTTCCATCCGTTGGTACGATGCCGTCTTGAAATCATAATAATGACCATTCTTGTAGAACGATTCATGGCCATCAGCCAACATCTTTTTGACCCAGTCAGCCACTTCGTGACCAGCTTCTTCCATCTTAGCCACAGTATCAGCCACACCTAACATATCCCACAACTCGAAGGGGCCCGCGTCATGGGCAAAACCCCACCGATTAGCCGCATCAACATCAACAATATTATGCGCAATTTCGGGGCTAATGTAAGCCGCATAAGCCAAATTGAAATAGGTCGTATCACGCACATAATCAGCCGCCCGATCATCATGCTCCAATAACGCCCGCATCCGTTTGCCTAAATCTTCAATCTTGCGTACCGCACCCACCGAATCAAAACGAACACTATCAGGATTGAAATATTCCATCGTTTCTGGATTCAACGTGTGGAACTGACGTTCACCGTCAACGGTCACTTTTTTATAGAACCCTTGCCCCGATTTGTTACCCAGCCAACCATTGTCCAACATCTGTTGGTACATTGCCGTACTCTTCTCCCCTTTCAATACCTCACGGTACTTATCCCCTTCAATCGCCGGATACAAATTGCTATTCACATGGTACATAATGTCCAAACCGACCAAATCAGTCAACCGAAACGTCGCCGTTTTCGGCCGACCAATCAATGGGCCCGTTAACGCATCAACCTCGGCCACCGTGTACCCATTCTGCAACGCATGCTCAACCGCATACGAACCAGCAATCGCAATAAAACGATTGGCGATAAAGTTAGGTGTATCTTTACAAACCACCACCCCTTTACCCAACACATCACGGCCAAAGCTGACCATGAAATCCAACACCTTCTCACTCGTCTTCGGCGTCGGAATAATCTCCAACAATTTCAAATAACGCGGTGGATTAAAAAAGTGAGTCCCCAAGAAATGGGCTTGGAAATCTTCACTCCGCCCCTCAGCAATCTCATTAATCGGAATCCCCGATGTATTACTACTAATAATCGTGCCTGGTTTACACAACTTCTCTAATTTAGCCATCAACTCTTGTTTGGGCGCTAACTTTTCGATAATAACTTCAATCACCCAATCACAATCGGCCACTTTGTCCAAATCATCATCAATGTTCCCGATGGTGATCAACTCACCGCGGTCACGGCGGGCTAAGTTAGCCGGTTTCGCCGACGCCATCCGATTATACAAACTTTGCACAATCCGATTACGCGCTTTAGGATCATCTTTTTCCGACTCATCCAAATTAGGTGGCACAATATCTAATAACAAAACAGGAATGCCAATATTAGCTAAATGGGCGGCAATACCACCCCCCATCGTCCCTGCCCCAATGACAGCAACTTTTTCAATACGATAACTCATCTAGTCGATCTCCTTGATATGCCCTCGGCCTCTATCATCGGCCGAGGGCAATTTTCTTTACTTCAACTCGCGGCGAGTGTAACCTAAAATCGTCCGGGCCACAATCAATAAATTGATTTGACGCGTCCCTTCATAAATATCATTAATTTTTGCATCACGCATCCATTTCTCAGCTAACCATTCGCGCGAATAACCCATCGGGCCTAACAACTCAACCGATTTCTGCGTAATACGCGTCACCGCTTCACCAGCGTGCGCTTTCGACATACTCGCCTCTAAACGGGTCCCATTACCATGCATAATCCCCGCCGTCGCTTTTAACGTCAGCAACCAAGCGCTCTTGTACATCGCTTTCATCTCAATCAAATCACGCTCCATCGCCGACATCTGATTACGTGGCTTACGATAATCAATCGTAATCCCCTCCTCGGCCAACTTCTCTTCCGTAAACTCAACCGCCGCCCGCGCAATACCCATCGCGCTCGCCGCGACCGCTGGCCGTGTCGAATCAAACGTCTTCATCGCCCCTTGGAACCCTTTGGTCGTTTTCGATTTGACCTCGGCGCTACCCAACAAGTTCTCATACGGAACCCGCACATCTTGGAACGACAATACCACCGTGTCACTCGCCCGAATCCCCAGCTTTTCCAGCCCAGGACTCACACCCACACCGGGTGTATGGGCTTCAACCACAAATGATTTAATCCCCGCCCGACCCGCATCGGGGTCAACCGTGGCCCAGACGACACAAAAGCCATCAGACTCTTTCAAAGCCAATGAACCGCTAGTGATAAAGATCTTCTCACCATTGATAATCCATTCATTTGTCTCTGGATCGAGAACGGCCGTTGTCCGCATCGAACTATTATCAGAACCAGCATCCGGCTCCGTAATCGCCATCGCCGCCCAAGAAGGTTCATCCCCCTCGGCAAACCGTGACAAGAACTTCAACCGCTGTTCTGGCGTACCCACCGCGTCCACAGCCGCCCCGCCTAAACCACCACCAGGCAAACAGAGGTATTGCCCCGTATCTCCCCAACTCATAATCTCAATAGCCAAGATAGTTCGCAAATAGGATTTACCCAATCCCCCCGATTTACTCTTCTTAGGGGCACTGCCATTTCCATTCAAACTCTCTTTAATCCGGCGCATTTGCCCTTTATTCGTCTCTTTCACAATTGGCCACGTCATTTGGAAGAAAGCGGTTGGCCGTTCATGCTCATTCTCATCTAATTCGCGTGAATGAGGGCGCATCACTTGCGACGCTACCATATCTAACATTTGCATTTGTTGTTTAACATCTGCTGGAATTGTAAAATCAATCATTATACTTTCTCCTTATAGTACCGCTAACCCGTCAAAGGTCGCGAACCCACGTGCATTACGTAGCCATAATTCAACCGGATATTCACGCATATAACCATATCCGCCTAAGGTCTGCAAGGCACCATCAGCTACCCGCACCACCATATCATCAACGAAGAATTTCAATTCCGTCGCTTCTGCCAACGCATCTTGACCTTGATCTAATTTCCACGCCACTTCCCACACCATCATCTGCGCTGCATCAATATCAATCGCCATTTCAGCTAACATGAAAGCGATCGACTGTTTGTGCGCAATCGGTTCCCCAAATTGAACCCGTTGCTTAGCATACTCTTTCGCATACTCCAACCCAGCGCGAGCGACACCCACCGCCGCCGCCGCCATTGCCATACGGCTATGGTTCAATACCAAATCGAAATTAAGGCCAGCATCACCACCCAACCGGTTAACAACCGGCACGCGGCAATTATCAAGCTCTAAACGGAAAGTAGGCAATGCGTTCAGCCCCATCAACTTATCCCGCGCCCCCACCTTCAAACCTTCACTATCAGCTGGTACGAAAAACGCTTGGGTTTGACCATCCTCATTCGCATAAACAAGGAACGTCTCCGCCGTATCAGCCAACGGGACCACACTCTTGACCCCATTCAACACATAAAAATCACCATCCCGTGTCGCCGTCGTGGCTAAAGCACGCGCATCATACAACACCCGTGGCTCTGTCAACGCCGCCGCCACATTAGGAATCGCTTCTTCACAGAACAAGGGCAAATGCGCCTCTTTTTGCGCTTCCGTGCCGCTCAAAACAATCGGCATCGCTACCGCGCCTGGGGCTAAGATACGCAAAGCGATAGCTAAATCACCCCACGCCAACTGCTCAATCCCTAACGCGCTAGTCACGGCCGAATAATCGCCAAAACCACCATACTCTTCTGGGATGGCCGAGGGCACCAAACCAATTTCCCAACCGGCTTGGGTAACTTCAGCCGGGATTTTTCCTTCTTCTTCTGCATCACGAAATACTTTACGCATCCGCTCTTCCGCGTAGCGTCGAATGGATTCGGTGAGCATCTTTTGCTCGTCATCTAATCGAAAATCCAACATTTTATAAACTCCTTACATATCTACTTTAATAGGTCGCTAATTGCGCATAACAGTTAATCATTGCGCACCAGCCGATCCGTCATACGTGCCACGCGCGCCATGGCGCGAACATCGTGCACCCGAATAATATCTGCACCACGATCTATCCCAATCGCTACCGTCGCCGCCGTGCCTTCAACACGATCATCAGGCGGCAAGTCAAGGGTATAGCCAATAAACGATTTGCGTGAAGTTCCTAATAAAATAGGAAAACCGAGCGCTTTAAGCCGATCCAACTCACAAATCAAACGGATATTCTGCGCCACCGTTTTGCCAAAGCCAACACCAGGATCGATAATAATCTTTTGCTCATCAATGCCTGCCGCTAAGGCTAAATCAATACTAATTTGTAATTCAGCAATAATCTCCCCCCATAAATCCTCATATTGAACGCCCACATACCGTCCCCCTAACCGTTCTTCTTGGGCTACATCTTTCGGTTTACTCCGATTATGCATTAAAACCACAGGGCAATTCGCCTCGGCCACCACCCGTCCCAACCCCTCATCCATCCGCAACCCCCACACATCATTCACCCAATCCGCTCCCGCCGCCAACGCCGCTTCAGCCACCTCCGCCCGATACGTATCTATCGAGATCGGCACCTCAACCACTTCCCGAATCGCTCGAATAACCGGCAAAATGCGCCCCATCTCTTCTTGCGCCGTCACCGGCGTGGACCCTGGTCGTGTACTCTCGCCCCCCACATCTAAAATATCAGCCCCATCAGCCACAAACTGTTCTGCCTGGGCCACAGCCTCGGCCACCCTGTCTCCCCCGGCCGCCAAACCATCCCCCGAAAAGCTATCCGGCGTCACATTAATAATCCCCATGATATAGGTGCGATCACCCCAATTAGGCCACATCCAATACCTCTTGCTTTACCATCTTATCTGCCTTCAAACCATGCAAAAACAAATCCGCCACATTTTGGCCCAAATGCCCAGCTGAAAAACCAGGCCGCATCAATCCTGACCGCAATTCTCCACCCAGCTCAAACATCATCGCAAACCCTAATACAGTCGCCGTCATCGTTCGTGCGGCAAAACTAGGGTCGATTGGCCGCATAATACCGGCGTCAACCAATGTGGCCACCCGCTTTTGAGTCTCTTGGATGATGCGGCCGAGGGCCACCTGACCATAATTCTTATCGCCGCCCACAATATGCGCTTCATACAAAAACAGCATCATCAAACGCCGTTCACGCGCATTTTGAAACCGATGTGTTAACACCTCGGCCATCATCGCTTCAAAATCTTCTGCCTGTACTTCGGAAATAGCCCCCACCACCTCTTCAGCATACGCCTCCACCACCGCTTGTAACAACCCCTGCTTACTCTCAAAGTAGTTATAAATTGTCCCTTCACCCACATCCGCCTCAGCCGCGATTTCACGCGTTGTCGCTCGTTGATATCCTTTTTTACCAAATACAGATGAGGCTGCCGCCAAAATCTGCTCCTTACGGGCAGCAATGCGACGGGCACGTCTTTCAGTTGTTGTTAATTTCTTCATATTATTAAACTCTCGCTTTGAGTTATGACTCACAAATGAGTGATGACTCAAAAATAATGCCTAAAAAAAAGCCTTTTGTCAAGTACTTGTAACCTTTTCCTATTATTTATGATGAACTAGAATGCGTCGCAAACAATGGCTCACGGATCAAAGAAACCCCACTAGCATCCACTCGCTGGCACAATGTCGCCACCGATTCATTCACAACTGGATGCACATAGTGAGGTGCAATATCATTCAATGGAATCAAGACAAAAGCCCTTTCCAACAGATGCGGATGCGGGATAATCAAATCAGCTTCCTCACAGACCAAATCATCAAAAAACAAAATATCAATATCAATTTGGCGCGCTCCCCAGCGAATCGTTGGTTGCCGTCCCAATTTATTTTCTAATTTTTTGAGGGCATTTAGTAAAGGACGTGGCTCTAAACTCGTTTGGGCGGTTAAACACATATTGAGATATGTGGGCTGAGCCACACCACCCCAAGGCTTCGTCTCGTAAACCGGCGATAACGCTTGGATAACCATCATCTCCGCCATATCCCAAATCGCTTTTTGCAAATTGCTACGGCGGCGGCCGAGGTTCGTTCCCAGACTTAAATAAACTTGATGCATTGTGGGCAAAGGCATGCACAAACTCTCAGTGAAATAGGGTTAAAAAAAAACAAACCGATGCAAAAAATGACGCACCGTGTTAATCGGTAATATAACACAGTGCGTCATAAAAGTCAAGCCTATCAAACCTCTCTCATAAACCCTTACACGCTTCCCCGTTATTATCTGTATCAAGCCCATGAATGTCCGTTCCCACCAACCCCAAGCATAACTCATAACATTCCTGCGCCTGTGCCTGCGTCCCGAAATCAGTGCAATTCAAACTATTACTCGCACAAGAACACACACCACCTGTAGGCACCTGTCCCCCACCACTATTTGAACTCCCCGATGGTGCTGGTACTGTCCCCGCAATACCAATATTTTCTACGTCTACAGCCACCGTAACAACACTGGCCGCTACCCAAACCCGCTGCCCATCAGCCAGCGCCACATTTAACCAACTCCCATTATTATTACGGCCTAAAATAGGCAACTCTTCATCCTGCGCTACAATTGTCACAACCCCAAAATTAGTACCAGGCCCAGAACGAACATTAGCCGATGAAATGGCGATAATCGCCACCGGTAAATTATCTGGTATCCCCTCAATCCTCTCCTCACCATCTTCGCTTTCCTCCGCCCCTTCCGCTTCCGCTTCAATCGCCTGCTCCGTCGCCTCGGCCTCCTCTTCCCGCACAGCTTCTATCGTTTGCACCTCATTAACTGATGGCGTCATGCTCGCTGGATCCGGTTCGTCACCACCACAAGCCACTAAAGTAATCGTTATCAATACACCAACGATCAACCATATCCATCCCGCTGTTTTTCTTTTCATTAAATTTTTGCCCTTTTCTATTATTTTGCCATTCTTCAATTATTAACAAGTTTTTCAACCAAATAGCCTGTAACCTAAATAACCCAGAACGCTGTCATTCCTGCACAGGCAGGCATCCACTTATAATCTGACAGCATGAGAAACTTCCCACTCTAGATTATTTCTTATCATATAATAAAGGCATGTGAATAGAAAGGCAAAGGTTTTACTCAAATGTTACCAACGACGACTTATTATCCTTTTTTCCTTCTGGTACCAATGGAATTTTTCCCGTCCGATATTGAAACAATACCCATACCAAAAATATTACCATTCCCAAAACAGCCATAGACAAAATCGTTTGTTGAATCGAAAAACCTAAATAATCAGGGGCGAAACCTGCCCAATAAATTGAAACCGATTGCATTAACGTCAAAAAAGCAAACTCAAACGCAAACACACGGCCACGAACATGATTCGGCACACTCATTTGCAACAAAACCGCAGTAAACACCCAAATCACCCCCGTTCCTGATGTCCGAATTAACGTACCCAACGAATACATTGCCAAGTTGGGCGCCAAACCTAAAATCAATATCCCCACTGTCATCAACACAAATCCAATTGTAATCCCCCGTCGCAGCTGTGCCGGCTTCTCACCCAATAAATGTGTAAACAAAATCGGACTCAACCCTGTTCCGATACCACTTAACGCATAAAACCAACCCAAGGTTAACGCTCCCCCATCCCCCAACGGAAATATATCCTCAGCAACAGCCACTTCCAATACATTAATTGAACCCCACACCAATGATCCCCCCCCCTTAACCATACTAATGATTAACAAAATAGGAACTCCCCACAAATACCGTAGCCCATCAACAAAATCAAAAAAGCCCCCTTGGCTTACCTCGGGTACCTCCTCTTTTGCCGGCAATGTAATCAAACTGATCACCCAACCAGACAAAAAGAAGGTTAATGCATCCAAGAAAAATGCCGTATCATTACCAAACATCTCGGACACAAATCCACCAGCTAATGAGCCCAAAGCCAACATACTACTCCAGGTCAAGCTATCCAAAGCATTCGCCGCCACCAAATCCTCCTCAGCCACAACCATAGCAATAATCGCTGATCGTGCTGGTGTAAACAACGAACTCAAGGCAAATTGTGAAATAGTCAACAAATAAAAAAGCCATATTTGACTCGGATCACGTATCAACAAGAAGCCCAATACCGTCAAACCCCGCAAAACATCGGAAGCAATCATAATATTGCGACGATCATACCGATCAGCCAACACCCCCGCAAAAGGACTAAAGAAAAATAAGGGCAAAAAACGAGCCAAAAACAAATAGCTAATGGCTGTTGTTGCCTCTGTAAGCAGGCTGATAAGCGCCGCTGACGCAATAAGATTAAACCAATCCCCAAAAAGGCTAATCACATTCCCCCACCATAGATAACGATAATTTTTGTTTTCCTGCAAAAGAACCAGGTATTTTGTTAACATAATATCCCCACAAAACAAAAAAGACCCCTAAAAGGAGTCCGTTATAGCTGGAAGGCCCCTCAACTAGGCACCTACTTATATCTTCAAATTGCCATTTCAAACGCAATTCACATTGTCATTTTGAGCACAGTTCACATTGTCATTTCGAGCGCAGTTCAATCCGTTTCCCTCCCGCCAACCCTTCCCCTCAAAACAAGGATTGAACGAAGTCGAGAAATCTGCCCTAACTTTACTCAAAACAATAAAAAAAAAGGCCCCTTTGTTAGGTACCCCTTCTTCTTACCTTCCAAGTAATAAAAAAAGGCCCCTTTGTTAGGTACCCCTTCTTCTCACCTTCCAAGTAATAAAAAAAGGCCCCTTGGCAATGACCTACTCTCCCAGGGGGTCGCCCCCCAAGTACCATCGGCGCTGACGAACTTAACTGCCGGGTTCGGGA
>DATHYN010000178.1:0-11461 GCA_035459145.1 Anaerolineae bacterium
CCCCGCAAAGACCGTGATAAAACCCTCATACGCATACACCGCCTCCACCAACGGATCAAAAATCTGGCGCATAATCACCGCCATCAACTCCGCCCCATGATGCCCATGCGCCGTCAACGCATACATCAACTTACTAAACCCGGAAATATCGACAAATAAACTAACCGCTTCAAACGCCCCATCCCGCTCCCCTAACTGATACTTCTCAACAATAAATGGCGACACCAGCTGATGCATCAAATCATCCTCCAACTCCCCACAAATTCACACAGTAACAACCACCCCCATTGTAACAAATATTCGTGACAATCCCTAACATATTCCCCCCCCTAACCCCCTACCCACGCCAAAACTCATCAAAACAGCGATTATACACCGATACCAACTGCCATTGAGCCCGATTTTGCCGAATACAATCAGCCACTAAATTCTTGGCCGACTCATCTCCAAACAAACACCCATTAGGACCAAATCCCTTACCATCTGTATGCCGTTCTGGTACCAACACAATCGGCTCTTCCAACACAATGTCATCAACCAACACCGCCCAAAACCGCTCATCAGCATTATCCGCTAACTTCTCCATATACCCAAAAATAATCCCATCAGCCCGATCCGATGGATCAATCGGCGGATACGGCTCCCCATCTTCTGGCGCAATCATAAAGCCCTCTTTACCTTGCTCTTTCAATGGCTCATAACTGATACTATACCGTCCATAATAAATAATATGATGTACACTTTCTTTTACTTTCTTCAACATATCTTCTCCTTAAGCTAATTTCCAAAGTGATACCTTTAGTATAACATACCCATCATTTTCACCTTTCAAACAGCCAAAAAGAGACTTTTTCCGGACTTCTATCTCCTTAAAACCATTACAATAACATCATTATTATCTTCCTAAGTTGTTTCACCTAAAGATTTCACCCTTATCGTTTAACAACTGCCAACAAGGAGTAAACGGATGAAAATCAAAAGCAATATCAAAGCTGGCGTCGGCGCTGGTGTCATCACCTAATTAAGACCGATACGTCTAACTCAAAAAAGAGATTGTGGTTAATCACAATCTCTTTTTTTGTTGCCGAAATCTCTAGCGATTTCCCCACTTTTTCGCTAAAATATACCTACAGAATAAAAGGAGTATCATCTTCAATGCCCAACTTCGATCCAACCCCCTTTCTAACTACCTCGGCCCCCACCCCCGCTTGGTACCACCACACCCTATACCAAACCACCCCCCAACAATGGGCCGTCATCCAACATCACGCCCTCACCCACGCCTTGCAAACGGCCGTTCGCTCCCCCTTCCACCAAAAACGTGTCCCCCTCTCCCCCACCACTATCGCCGCCGACCCCCACGCCGCCCTCCTCCACTTCCCCCCCCTCACCAAACGTGACTACTGGGACCACGCCCACGACCTCCGCCTCCCCACCTATGACCAAAACCTCGCCTACACCTTCCGCACCAGTGGCACCGAACTCGGCGTCCCCACCGAAATGCCTTGGGACGAATGGACCTACCAAAAAGGGTTCGTCGATACCTCCGCCCTCGCCCTCCTCCGTGTCGGAGCCCTCGATACCGACCGCCTCCTCGTCGGCGCCGCCGCCTTCGGCGCCCTCGGCCGCGCCTTCGCCGCCGCCGCCCAACGCCTCAACCTCGACCTCTTCTTCGAAGACTCCTCCTTCAGTGACGACCAAAAAATTGACGCCCTCATCACTACCGCGACCGACGGCCAACGCCACACCCTCATCGGCGCTCCTGGCCCTCTCGTCGCCTTCATCCACGCCCTCCATACCCGCAACATCGACCCCCTCACTCTAAATATTCATGCCATTATCTCCGGTATCGGCAACTTCCTCACCACTCGCCACCTCAACTTCTTCATCAAAACGTTCCAACCCAACGCCATCGTCGAACAAGCGGGCAAAAATGAAATCCTCCACGCCCCCGGTGGCCTCCGCTACCACGCTACCCAACCCCAAACCACCTGCCACGCCGGCTATCACCACTTCCTCCCCTCCGCCAGCCACGTCATCACCGTCGACCCTCAAGCATTCCATGACGGCCAGCTCATCCCCCTCCCCGATGATACCCCTGGCATCCTCCTCATGAGTCGCCTCTCCGCCGGCCGTGAAGGCATCGTCGCCTACATCAACGACGCCTGCGACTTCGGCATGACCCGCGGCATCGGTGGCCTCAACGATACCCCCCTCTGCCCCTGTGGCAATCCCATGCCCGCCTTCCGCTACCTCGGCCGCGTCACCCAAACCTACATCAACAAACTCGGCGATAACCTTTTCCCCGAAGAAATTTCCCAAACCCTCACCACCGCCTGCCAACAATTAAACCTACCCCCCAACGTCGCTGTCGCCTGCCGCCTGCAGGCCATCGTCGTTCGAGATGCACATTGGGAAAATAATGATACACTCTACTGGTTAGTTGGTATCGATCCCCACCATTGGCCCTCATACCAAACTGAACTTGAACAGCTACAAAATAAGCTCACCTCTTACTGGATTCAATATCCATATTATCACCAAGGTGTTGGCACCCGCTATCTCCACATCGGAGCCGTCACGCTCGTCGACCGTCATATCCTGCCCCACACCGGCCGGGACAAACCGAACTACCCCATCGTCACCACCATCGATGCCTTGCCTGATCAAACACATCACGCTCGCTGGCGTCACTATCTATTAAACGAACGTCAAGCAACTATTTTTGGTTCTCTGTCTGAGGAGGAATAATACAACATGCTCTTTATAAGCCCTATTGACCTAGTCAAATTTGCCCGCCAAAAAGCCCCTTACTATCAACGATTATACGCCCATCTCCCCCCAGAATTTGATTGGTCCGATGTCCCCATTATCGACAAAGAATTATTTTGGGAAGAAAAACGGGCTCAACCCAATGACTTCATCACCCAATCACCCTTCGGCGGCTACGTTTGGTCCACCGGTGGCAGTACCTCTCAAGGCAATCGCGTTCACATTAGCAACGAAGATTTCGCCGAAGAATGCCGCTTCATGTCCCTCGCCTTTACCGCCGCTGGCTTAAGCCACGGCGATGTCGTCGCCAATCTCTTCCACTCCGGAAACCTCTACGCCTCTTTCCTCCTCACCAGCCAATGTCTCCAACTTTTACCCGTCACCCAACTGCCCATCCTGTCCCATCCCCCCATCGCTCGCGTCGTCGAACTATGCCAAGAATTCAGCCCCAATGCCATTCTCGCCCCACCCACCACTCTCCTCAAACTCGCCAACTACTGCAAACGCCACCGTATCACCCTAAATATCGAAAAACTCCTCTATGCTGGTGAACATCTCTACCCCGACCAACGTCAAGAACTAATCGACCGCTTCGGTAGCCAACAAATTCGTGGCTTTGGCTATGCCGCCGTCGATACCGGCCCCATTGCCGCCCCTGTCCTCGCCGCCCCCGACCGTACCTACCAACCCCTAAACGGCTACACCTACGTCGAACTCCTCGATGATTACGATGAGCCCATCATCCAACCAGGCCAACGCGGCCGCCTCGTCATCACCAACCTCGGCCGCCGCCTCTCCCCCGTCATCCGCTACCCCATCGGCGATATCGGCGAATGGTCCACCCCCGCCGGCCCCCAAGGCCCCTTCCGCCTCCACGAACGCTCCAATCTCTCCTTTAAATTCGGCCGCCGCATCATCTTCTACCACGAACTTCGTCGCATCGCCCAAAACGTCCCCGGCTTCACCTCCAATATCCAAATTATCGTCGACCGCCAAGACGGCCGCAGTACCGCCAACATCCACGTCCGCCCCGACCTCGATGGCCGCGACCCCCAAGATGCAATTGCTGACTTCCAAGAAAAATTCTGGCTCGAATATGGTGACCCCACCTACGCCTTCATCGAAGAAAACAACAAAGACCTCATCCAAGTTCATCTCACCGACCTTGAAAAATTCATCTTCAGCCCCCAATCGGGCAAACCAATCCCCATCATCGACCGTCGCAAACTATAAGGAGATCCCCCCTGATGTCATACCAAACAATCGCCCACGTCGGCTCCGATGGCTCCTACGACCTTCTCATCGAAATCATCACCCCACAACCCGATACCCCCATCCTCATCGAAAACATGAATCCCAGCCAAGCCGAAACCGCCACCGAAATCGTCCACCAACTTACCCATAACCGCCCCCTCCCCTCGGCCACCCACGGCCTCCGCGTCCGCTTCTTCCAACGCCTCCCCGACGAATTCGTCATCTCCGCCCGCCTCGACGCCGCCTACGAACTCCTGCAACAACTATAATCCCCCCCTCATTCCACCACCAACTCATACTCCTTCTCCCCCACCTGCCCCGATACATTCGTCCCCAAACACCACGCCCGCACCGTAAATGTATACCGCCCTATCTGCGTCGGCCGCCCCACAATCGCCGCCGACCCCGTCCCCAGCTCATACTCAAACCGCAACCCCGGTGGCAGCTCCCCCTCCTTAATCTCAATACTTGCTACCGGCGTCTCATTATCCGTAACATGAATCATCGTCCGATAATCGGCCCGTACCTGTGCCACCAACAAGCTTTCCGGCTGAAAACCTAACGGTGGCAACGGCTCCCTCGCCTGACACCCCACTAACAAACCCCAAATGATTATCAACCCAATCCCCCACCAACTAGTTCGCTTCTTCATAAAATAGACACCTCCAATAATATGATTTGTCCCTATTTTCCAGCCCATCATTCATCTCCCCCGCAAACAGAACTGACTGCATCCCCATAAACCGCCTGCTCACTTTCCGTCAAATCACGGTTGACTAAATCACAAACGGCCGTTTGCCACTCCTCCGGACCCAAATCCCACCGCCACAACCGCCCACCCTCTAATAACCCCCAAATCGACTCATCATCATTGCTCAACAAACTCAACACAGACCCACCTATAAAACCATCAAGCTCAAAAATCTGTTGCCGTGCTTTCAAATCCCACCAAATAACATGCCCCTTCTCTTCACCCCACAACAACCACGTATCATCCCCACCCCATAAAAAGGTTGTCACCAACTCATCCGCTTCCACCATCAACGGCACCACCCGACGCGCCACCACCAGCCAATCCTCCCACACCTGCGCCTTGGCTGCCCCCCCCACCACTATACTGTTTTCATCATCACTAAACACCAACGCCGTAATCCCCGTCCCCAATGCCGACCACGACGCAACCACCTCACGGCGTTCACTATCGATCACCATCACCTCCCCACTTTCACTACCCGCTATCCCCAACCAACGACCACTACCACCCCAATCCATCCCCCCAATCTCTTCATCCAATAAATGATCACTAAAAACAACCTCCCCCTGCGCCACATCAACGATAACCACCATCCCCTGACTATCACCAATGGCTAACCAACGCCCATCATCACTAAACACCATCTGCGCCGGTTCCCGCTCCGTCACCGTAACCGGTGGCATCACCACCGTCACCGTTTCCCGCGCCTCAACCGCCCACACCGATACCAACAAATCTCGCGTGCCCGCCACCAACATCTTATCATCCGCCACCATTACCCCATCCATCAAATAAGCCGATAAATCACCCACCTCATGATTTTCCACCACCATCGCTAATCTATTTTCGGCCACATCAACCAATGCCAACCGCCGATTTTGCCCCGTTACCGCCGCCCATCGACCATCCGTACTCGTTGCTAACCACCAGTTGGCATCATCAAGCGCCACCAACGTTTCCCCACTTAACACATTTCCTTCTACCTCCCAACTCACAATTCCCCCATCCCATCCCGTCGTCATCAAACCACTCCCCTCTGTCCACACCACATCCTCAACCCCATCATCCTCCATCGCATCAGTCGCCAAACTCTCCCCCGTGCGCCAATTATAAACCGTTAACGCTTCATCCTCGGCCGCAATCGCCAACAAATCCCCCTCCGGCGCCAACGCCAACCCATATACATAATTCGTCACATTCAACAACAACCGTCCCCTCGGCACCCCCTCCGTCATATCCCAAACATACACCTCCCCCACCGCCGACCCCACTACCACCACCGGCAACGTCGCATGAAAAACCATATCCGTTAACTCGATACCACCCATCTCATCCGTTGCCAACAACAACTGCCCCGTCGCCACCTCCCACACCCAAAAATAACCATCCTCACCCCCCGCCGCCACATAACGCTCATCCCCACTCATCGCCACCACCGACACCGACTCACTAATCGGCCATGTCCGCAACAACTCAACCCCGCCCACATCCCATACACTAACCGCATCCACATCCGCCACCACCAACAACTCATCCCCCCACGCCACATGGTCAAAAGGACCAGCCAAAACTTGATTCGGCGCCACAATCGGGTCAATCCCCTCGGCCCCCACTTCCCACCACACCAACTCATTCCGCTCACTCAACGACGTCAACCATTCCCCAGACCCACTAAACATCACATCATTCAACGCATTCGTCAACACCATCGTCAACGCCAATGGCGGCCCTAGCCGCTCACCATCCGCCTGCCACCGATACACATCACCATTCTCATGAATAATCCCCCGATTTCCCCCCGCCGATAAAGCCATCCCCGTAACCCCTCTCGGCATCTGATTAACCACCTCACCCAACCGTGACTCAGTCGCCAAATTCCATAATAAGACCGTCCCCGTATTATCCACCGACACCATCCGTAACTCATCAACAAAAACCACTTGTACTATATTAGCTTGAAAATGATGCATCGGCCGTATCGGCTGTTGTGCGGCCACACTTTGTACCATCAGCTCATCTTGCCGCGCTAACACCAAATAATCATTATTCGGGCTAAACTCAATAGCCGCAATAAAACTATTACCATTATTAGGACCACCACCACCACCACCAACCGCTAAAAAGCGAAACACCGTCTCAATCTCGACAGCCAATGACGTATCGAGCTCAACATCACGCAATAAATGAGGCGTTAAGATTGGCAATCGACAATCATTTGTCTCCACATCAATTTCGCCACAGCCACTAATTAACAATGCCCGCCCCGCCGCTTCAAACGCCACATCAGACACCCACGCCCCAACATTTGGCACCACCTCCGCCTCACCCGTCTCCATATCCCACAACCGCACATTGCGATCAATCCCCCCCGAAGCCAACATCACACCATCCGGCCCAAACTCAACCACATACACATCCCCTGTATGCCCTAATAAATTACTATACAACCAATCCTCGGCCCCTACATCCCACACCTGCACCACCCGCTCACCCCCACCCATCGCCAATAACTCCCCACCCGGAGCAAAAGTCAACGTTAACACACTTCCCCGGGCCTCTACGACCATCTCCTCCACCTCCCCACTAACCACCCCCGTCCATAACCACACCTCATCGAGCCCCGCCACAGCAATCGCGTCACCACTATCACTCACCGCCAAAACATCCGCCCCAAACGGTACTTTCCAGGCCGCATCAGCCCATTCCCCCCTCTCTAAATCCCAAAAATACAGCTGATCACTCAACACCGCTATCTGTTCTCCCCCACCAGACACCGCCACCGCGCTAGCCACCCCCGTCGGCGGTGTCAAATACGCCTCCAACCGTGGCTCCTGATCCAATCCCGTCAACAAACTCGTCCGCGCCGCCACCGTGTCACTAATCTGTAACGAGGCCAAACTCAACAATAAACTCGTATCATAATCATTCTGCATCATCATCAATGATTGCGTAGCTAACTGCCGCGACAATGCATTTTGTGCCTGCTTCGCCGCTTCAATCCGCGCCGCCTCGGCCGCCACCGCCGCCGCCTCCGCATTATCCCGCTCCACCTCCACCTCATGCATCGCCACCGCCACCTCCGTCGCACTCACCGCCACCAACTCCCGCGCCTCCTCCGCCTCCTTCATCTGATTCATCGCATAATCCGCCGACTCCGCCGCCTGCGCCTCCGCCGTCGTCCGAATCACCACCTCGGCCAACGCCGATTGCCGCTGATTACGCGCCGCTATCGCAAACACCACCGCAATTAAAAACACAATACTCAACCCCACCGACAACCACCGCATCCACCGCCCCGCCCGCGCTTGCTCATCCGCCCGCTCCCGCTCCGCCTGCGCCAACCTCTGCGCCGCCTCCAACTCCCGCGCTCTCTGCGCCTCCCGCGCCGTCTCCTCCGCCTGCACCAATGCCTGACTCCGCTTAATAAACGCCACTTCCCGCTCACTCAGCTGATAATCATCCACCTCTAACCACCCCTCCGCCTCAGCTAACGGCACCCCCCGCAACAACGCCCCCTCATCCTCACCACTCGCCTGCCACTGCCGCCACGACGCCCGCAACCGCTCCTGCCACACCCGAAACGCCCGATCCGCCCGCATCCAATCCCGCAACAACCCCCAACTCCGCAACAAAGCCTCATGCACCACCTCCACCGTCTCCTGCTCCTCACTATCCCGCCCCGTCACCAACAACCGCGCATCCGCCAACACCTGCGCCAACCCCCACATCTCCTCCCCTAACTCCGCCCGCGTCGCCACCCGCCGCGTATCCTCCGTCCCCTCACCCGGCCGCACCACCTGCGTAAAAATCCCCCGCGCCAACTTCTGCTCCCCCGCACTCAACGCCGCATAAATATCATCCGCATACTGTGCCAACGCCCCCTCCACCTGCCCAATCTCTTCATAATCCGCATGGGTCAACTTCCGCCCATCACGCCGCTCCCACAACAACGTCAACGCAAACTCCAATAACGGCAAATTGCCCGGCTCCCCACCCACATCATTCAAAATCCGCTCCACCAAACCCGCCTCAAACCGTATCCCAAACTTTTGACTAGGACTCACAATCGCATGCGTCAACTCCCGCCGCGTCATCGGCCCCAAAATAAACGTATGATCTTGCAAAATATCCGCAAAATCCCGATACAACAACGCCTGCCCCAAAAAGTCGGCCCGCATCGTCAACGCCTGCGTAAAAATCAAATCCTGCTGATTCATCTGCGCCACCACCGCCGTCGTCAACATCTCCAAAAACCCCTCTCGCAACGTCCCATCATTGACCAACGTAAACAGCTCCTCAAACTGATCCGCCACCAACATCACCCGCCGCGCCCCATTCGTCTTGGCCAAAATCGCTTCAATCAGCTCCAAAAACAACACCTCTCCCGCCGCCAATTGGGACGCCAACCCCTCCGCCCCCAAACCCCACTCATTATCATCCCCCAACCACGGCCACAACGCCCGCACCACATTCACAAACGGCGTCCGCCCCGGCCGAAAATGCGCAATTAACCACCCCGGCTCCGTCCGCACCGCCGGAATCAACCCCGCCATCATCACCGATGACTTCCCACTCCCCGATGGCCCCAAAATCGCCACCATCGGTTGCGATAACGCCTGCTTCACCAACCGATTCGTCACCTCCTCCCGCCCAAAAAAGAACGGCGCGTCCTCTTCCTGAAAGGCAAACAACCCCCGATACGGACTCCGAATCCCACTCTCCTCCCCCGATACCACCGTCGCCAAATTACTGGCCGGCGTCAACTCCCCAATCTGCGTCGGTGGCGATACAATACTGGCCGGTGTCAACACAAAATCTTCATCTAAATTAGCCACCGACTCCTTCAACGCCGCCGCCATCGCTTGCCCCCGCCGATAACGTTGCTCCGGCTTACGCGCCGTCGCCTTCAAAATCACCGCTTCTAACGCCTCCGGCAAATCCGGCACCAATAAACTCGGCCGCGGAAACTCCCGCTGAATCCGCTGCAACATCAACTCCTCCGTCGTCTGCCCACTAAACGGCTGACTCCCCGTAATCATCTCAAACAAAATCACCCCCAACGCATAAATATCACTCAACGTATCCCCCAACGCCCCCTGCGCCTGCTCCGGTGACATATACGCCGGCGTCCCCGCCACCCCTTCCGGCCCCTCAACCCCGCCCCCCTCACCATCTAACAACCGCGCCAACCCAAAATCAGTGATCAACGGTTGCCCATTCGGCGTAAACATAATGTTACTCGGCTTCAAATCCCGATGCGCCATCCCCCGCGAATGGGCATAATCGATCGCCGTCGCTAAACTGCTCATGATGGTGACCGCTTCTTGCAGGGTGAACGGCCGTTCCTGCGCCTGCCGCGCCCCCATCTCCGCCTGCAACGTCGGCCCATCAATAAACTCCATCACAATATAATACCACCGCCCCGCCTCCGTCTCCTGCTGATCAAAATCATGCACCTGCACAATATTCGCATGACGCAACCGCGCCATCGCCAACGCCTCCCGCGATAACGCCCCCACCACATGCGGCACCGCCGCCAAATGCTCATGCAATACCTTAATCGCCACATATCGATCTAAGTTAGGTTGATACGCCTTAAAAACCTGCGCCATCCCCCCTTGCCCCACCCGCGCCACAATCCGATATTTACCTAACATGCTACCGATTAATTGACTCATATCACATTATCCTTCCCAGCACATTCCTACAGAAAAATTGTCAAACTGCCCTCTAATTCATTCGCATAAATCGTATAAACCCCCGTCTCCAAATAACTCACATCCAAATCAAACGTATGCTCAAACCGCGGCCCCCGCCCACCACAATCCGTCTCCTCATCACGCGTCACCGCCGGAATCCACAACTGAATCTCATCCGTCGCCACCTGCACCTGCCGAATCTCCCCCAACTCGGCACAACTATTCGGCAACCGCCCCGTCACCCACACCTCCACCCGCACCGGCTCCTCGGCCAACACCGTAAACCGCATATCATTAATCGTCACCAACTCCCCCAACGACGCCTCCTCACCCAAAATCAACGGTACACTCTGCCCATTAACCGCTAATGCATACGTCCCCGGCTCTAAATTACCTACAAAAAATGGGTACGTCACCACATATTCCGTTTCGATAACATCACACACAGCCGCCACCTCACGCTCCGTCTCCACCGTCAAATACAAAATCTTCTCTTCCACCCGCGGCACCCCACGCACCACCTCCGTACACACATCCGGCAACACCCCCTCCACCTGCACCATAATCATCCCCGCCTCATCCGGCTCCCCCAAAATCTCCACCCGACTCACCTCAGCCGCCCGTAACAAAACAGTCGGCTCCGGCGTCGGCGTCGCTGTCGGCGTCGGCGTCTTCACCACCGACGTCGGCGCCGGTGTCACCGTCGGCGTCGCCGTCGGACTCGGCGTAATCGTCGCCGTCGGCACCACCGTCGGCACCACCGCCATCACCATCCGCGTCGGCAACGGCTCCTCCCCCCCGCAAGCCACTAATAATAATCCGATAATTAACCACCAACCCAACTTTTTCATAATACGATTATACTCTTTCATATGACATTATCCCATCTACTATTATATCACGCTCCCCCCAACGATGGTTCCCCCTCACCCCGAAATCCCCCCCAAACCACCCAACTCTTAATATTTCCCCCCAGCCAAAC
>DATHYN010000179.1:0-9024 GCA_035459145.1 Anaerolineae bacterium
GAGCCAGATGTAAGTAATGAGGGCGAGGGCGAAGGTGGCGAAGATATAGGCGTAGAAACGGGGGAATGAGGGATTTTGCCAGAGGGGGGGGAGGTAGCAAAGGACGGCGAAGAAGAAGAAGACAAAGGCGGTGCGGACGGCATTGATGTGGAGGTTTAGGAAGAGGTCGGCGGGGGTGAGGGCGACGCCGATGTAGCCGAGGCCGGAAATGATGCCGGCGAGGGAGCCGAGGATGGTGAGCCAGCGCCAATGGTTGCGGTTTTGGAAGAGGTGGGGAAGGGCGAGGAAAAAGGTGATGATGGCGATGCCGGCCGTGGCGAGGGCGATGAAGAAGAGGATAGCGCCGATGGTATTCGATTGGCCGTTATAGGTTGTGGTTACGCCGAGGTCGCTGAAGAAGTTTTGGGAGAAGATATAGCGTGTGGTGTTGTCGTTGCCAGTTGTGGAGCCGGGATAGAAGAACATGGCGATGGTGGTGAGGAGTAAAAATTGGAGACAGCCAGCAATAACGAATTGATACGGTCGGGGGGATACCCACCAAGTTGGAGTTTTCATAATTTGTTTCCGTATGGTTGTACTGTTTTTTATTTGATAAAATCAGATTGGAGATAATGATACTTTATTCGAAGCGAGGTGCAAGGAAATGAGCGAAAAGCGTTCTGGGGAAGCGAAATTGACGGTGGAGGAGGTGACGGAATTGGTGGTAGGTCAGTTAAGGCGGCGTAAGGGGCATAATGATATTGTGCCGTTGGTGTGTCAGGCGTTGGGTTGTAATTGGGAGGAGGGGCAGAGGTTTGTGGCGCGGGTAGCGCGGGCCGAGGCGGGGAATTTGGATCGGCAGACGCAAATGATGGCGGTACCATTGAGTATTATTTTTATTTTTGGAGGGATAGGTATTTTAGGCGGGTTGTGGATATCGTTGGATACGGTGGCGGTAGCGGCAAAAAATGATGGTGGGCGGTCACTTTATTTTTTGTTGCGGGCATTGAGTAATCCAGCGATGATGAATCCGGCAATTTTGTCGGGGGTGTGGTTATTGTTGTTGACAGGGGTTGGTTTGATTTTGGGTGGGATTGCAGGATTATTACAGGCAGGATGGCAAATTTTGAAGAATAAATCGTAGAAGAAGTAGATTGAGTTGGTCTGGTGTTAATCGGTGGTGGTGTTATCGGGGGAATCGGTGGTGACGTCAGCAGGGATTGGATTGCCATCTTCGTCTTCATCGGGGGCATAAAACTCTTTTTCTGTCCAAATGTTTTCTGGGTCGGTGAGACGGTCGATGTAAAGAACGCCATCGAGGTGATCGATTTCATGTTGGAAGATACGGGCGGGCCAATCTTTGAGTTTGAGGCGAATTCGTTTGCCGTGGCGGTTAAGGGCGCGCACGCGAATTTCATCATGCCGTTCCACTTCGCCGACATAGCCGGGAATTGAGAGACAACCTTCGATGCCATCGGTTGTTTGGCGAGAGCGCCAAGTGATTTCGGGATTGATGATGACATAAAGTTGGTGTGATTCAGGGATATCATTACCCTCTTCGTCTTGTTCGAGAGGGGTTTCAATGACGGCTAGCCGTAATGAGCGGGCGACTTGCGGGGCGGCGAGGCCAACACCGGGGGCATCACGCATTGTTTCAATCATATCATCAATGAGTTGTTGTAGGTCATCATCGAAACGGGTGATGGTTTTTGCTTTTTGGCGTAAGATAGGATTTTGTGGGGTGATAATATCTAAGACAGTCATAGGCTAAAAGTTTTCAGTTCCAGATTCAGTTTGGTTTTGTTCATTACGATATTGAGCGAAGAGCTCTTTGAAATCTCCGGTACGGCGTGGGATTTGTTCTTGTTCTTTGACTTGTTGGTAGACATCGAGGAGGAGGGTGTATTCTTGGCGTTGGCGGCCGGCATTTCGTGAGCGTTGTGTTTTTTGGATACGTTCACGGCGTTGGAAGATATCGCTTTGGACTTGGTCAGGGTTGACGACATTTTCAAAGACGATATTGGCATCGGCACCGGCGACTTCAATTTCGACGTTGCCAAAGTTAAAGATGGTGGCCCAGAAAGAAGGGCGGTCTGCATTTACATTTTGGATGTTGCTGATTTGGGCTTGTTTACGGCTTTCGCCAAAGCCAAATGGTTGGCGGTCGATGTCGATCACGTAGAGATCGCTGACTTGGAAGGTGTCATTACGCCAATCTTCGAAGCGCCAGACGAGAACGCCGACAAGGAGGAGGAGGGTAACGAAAGAGCCAAAGAGGATGTAGGTGGTAAAAAAGTTGTAGTTTAGGGAAAAGAGCATAAGCATGATGAGGAAGATGCTAAAGAGGAGATTGCGCCATGTTTCGGCGAGAAGGATGAGATAATGTTTGCGATAGTTAACCACACCATCTTCTTCAATACGTGATTTGAGTCCATTTTGGATTCTTTCCCAAAGGGTTACTTGGCGGGGTTGTTCTTGAACACGTTGGTCGAGGCGAACGGGTTTGTAGGCGGGGTCGATATTAAAGTGACGTTCAATCGCTTTGCGCATGGTTTCTTGGGCGCGGGCGTCATCGAGGGAGACGACTTGGTGGGTGAGGCGATTAATCGTTTCTTTGACAAGGCGAGGGTTATCGATGTAATTGAAGTAGATGGTACCAGCCATAGCGGCGGTGGTGATGCGGGCGGTGCCGACATTGAGGAGGTTGGATAAAAAGTTAGGTTTATCGACTTCAACACTTTGGACTTGGTCGAGGGGGATTTTATTGGTGCGGATGCGGAGGGTACGGAGGCTAAATTCACGGTGAACGATATGTTTGTTGGTGATGAGGAAGTAGTCGTTGCGCCAATCGAGGATTTGGAAGATGACGATGAGGAGGAGGAAGAGGCCGCCGAGGAGAGTGGGGAGCATGATGAAGGGGGACCAATTGCCGGAACCGAAGTTATTATGGAGGAACATAGCGAGCAGGCTACCAAAGGTGATGAGGGCGAGGATAGCAAAGGGGGCGGCACTGAGGAGGAGGAGGTAAGGGGTTCGTTGGGACCAGAATTCGACGAGTTCATCTTCCATGAGGCCAGATTGGGTGTAGACGCGGGTATTGTCGACGAGATTACTTTTACTGGCGTAGTTGGCACCTTCTTCATCGAATTGGAGGCGCTGGATGGCGGTGGGGTAGCGTTGGAGGAAGTTGCGGAATCTTTCGCCGGTGATCATAATCATACTGCCATCACTGCCAGCACGGATGGTGGCGGGATGGGTTTCATCGGCGAAGAGCCAGCCTTGGCCGATGCAATCACCGGGGAAGTAGGAGCGGCTGTTGCGAACGATGCCACGGCCATCAACAGAGGAGACGAAGAGGCGACCTTCTTTAATGAAGATGGCGCGGTCAGCGACATCTCGTTGGTAGGCGATGACAGAACCTTCGCGAAAAGTATATTCAGTGCAAATATTGACAAAGGCGCTGAACTCATCTTGGTGGAGTTCGCGACAAAATCTATGTTTGCTCAGGAATTCGATTTTAGACGCCATCGGTTACTTCCTATTATTAAGGGCATTTTGGTAGACATAACAATATTAATTGGTCTATTGTAGCATAATTTACATAAGGATTCTAGTAGTTTATCCAATGTCTTTTATTGGGTAGGAAGCGGGTCAGGGGGCAACGTTTACAGTAGACTGACTTAATAACCTGAGTTTGATAATTAATTAAGCCGATGTAAGGATTGGTTGGGGTATTTTCAAGGCAGATTTCTCGATTCCGGTTTGCCCTTTGACGACTGGGTGGTTTTAAATGGAGGGGGCGGGCAAACCTGCACTCGAAATGACGTTTTGGGGGGGAGATGAGGGGTGGGGTGGTTAGGTGGTGGTGGGGGGAGTGGCCCAGAACATAGCGAGGGTGATGGGGATGAGAATGATGATGAAGAGGAAAAGGGGGATTTGGTAGCTGTTGAGTTGGTCGTAGAGGAAGCCCATGAAGAAGGGGCCGACGCTGCTACTGGCGACGACGGCCATCCAGACGGTGCTGCGGATGCGGCCGAGGTGGGCACGGCCGTAGTAGCGGGCCCAGAGGGTGTTGCCGGAGACGCCGAAGAGGGCTTGGCCCGTTCCCATGAAGAGGGCGTAGGCATGGCCGACGAGGATAGAGTGGAGTTGGGTAAGGCTAAAGACGGCGAGGCAGATGCTGAGGAGGCCGCTGGCGATGAGCCAGCGGAGGGGGATGCGGTCGGCGAGGAAGCCGGTAAGGAGTTGGACGATGATGGTGGCGAAGGAGAGGGTAGCGTAGGTGGCGGTGGCGGCTTCTTCGGAGAGGCCTTGGCTGGTGAAGAGGGGGATAATATTGAAGTAGACGGCGGTGGCGATCATGCCCCAAGCGGCGGTGGCGGTGAGCATAATCCAGAAGGCGGGGGTGCGGCGGGCCATGGCGAGGGTGAAGTCGTTGGTGGGGGTTGGGTTGATGGTGAGGTTGGGGAGGATGGTTTGGCCATCGAGGAGTTGGTCGATATCTTCCGGTTTATTGCGGAAGATGATGATGATGAGGGGGGTGAGGCCGAGCCAGACGGTGAGGCCGAGGAAGGCGTAGGACCAGCGCCAGCCGTATTGGTAGGTGAACCAGAGTATGGCGGAGGGGATGAGGCCGTTGAGGGCGGAGACGCCGATGCTTTGGAGGGCGGAGACGAGGCCGAGGCGTTGGCGGAACCACATGGCGAGGATGTTATTGGCGAGGAGGGAGAGAGCGCCTTGGCCGAACATGCGGAGGAAGATGAAGGCGAGGAGGAGCATGAGGAGGTTTTGGGCTTGGCTGGCGAGGAGGCAGGCGAGGCCGAGGCCGGTAATGACGAGGAGTATGACGCGGCGAATGCCCCATTGGTCCATCCATTTGCCGATGAAGGGTTGGGGAGTGGCGGCGATGAGGGTGCCGAGCATGTAGGCACCGGTAAGTTGGCTGTGGGTTAGGTTGAGGGATTCGCGCCAGAAGGGGTTAAAAACGGAGATGATGAAAGTTTGGCCGGGGCCGGTGGCGACCATGGTGATGATAGCGAGGGGGAGCATAATCCAGCCGTAGAAAAAAGGAAGTTTTTGGGGCCAATGGTGATGGGTGATATGGGGAATGGGATTGGTGAAAGGGAATTTTTTGTGGAGCATGAGTGCCTTCTTTTAAATTGATGTAATGTGTCAGTGTCAAGCGGGAGAGTGGTTTATTGTAGCATGTTTTATGAGAATGCTGGAGAGATTATACTATTGTAATATCTCCGAATTAATCTTTAAAAATGTGGTTGTTAGTGGTAAAATAGGTCAAATTCTCGGTGCCCATTATTCTTATATATTATTTTGTAAAATGTTCTTTTTTGTTGATATAAATGTGATGACCCATATTTCACACCGAAACGTCCATATTTTAAGCAATTATTTTTGGGAACAAGTGGTGATTATGTCAACAAAGTGTATCTTTTTATTTGAAATTTGTATCATTTTATGTGTGAAAAATTTGTTTTCTTGGTGATTTTCTAATTGCCTGAAAGTATAATGATGCAACCTGCTTGAAAATTAACATAATGATGAAGTTTCGATGTGAAATCAACCAAAATTCAGTTGCTGTGTTAATTGTTTTTATCTGTTCAAAACAGGTGCAGAATGCCAACAAGATTTACCGCTATTAGTTTCCTGGAGAAACATGGGCCGGAGGCAAAATTGTTGCAAAGAAAACTTCTAGTTGAAATAGTAGGGTTGCATTACCATCTTAATCGACTAAAAGAAAATGCACGTTCAGATATTGAATTAAGGTTAGAGGAAATTTTAGTATCGTTACATGATGCGTATCAGCTAGTAAACTTTCCTTGGGATCAATACGCTAAATTTGTGAAAGAGTTGAAGAACACACCTAATTGGAGTGGGTCTTTTTGGTGGTTGGATGGGGAGTTGTTGAAGCGGGTGCTAGCAAAGAGAGATGCTTTGAAACAAGACATAAAGGATATAGAAGCGAGTAAAAAGCAACTAAAATTGGTTAAGGATGAGTTGTATAACCTTTTCCCCTTTCCAGCTGAAAGATTATATGAAGATGTAATAATCGCCAATCGTCGTTTAGATGAATTAAACAAAAAAATAAGTATGCTTAAGGCTAGTGAACTTGAACTTGAGCCAGAAATAATGCAGACATTTATTGATTGTTGTGAACAGACAGATCGGTTAATTATAATATTGGATAAGCCTAGACAGGTTCCCGTGGAGGAGGCTATGCGTTGGGAGCTAGTTATTTTTGATATGCACATGAAAATTAGGAGGGTGCGAGTAGTCGTTGACGATATTGTAAAGGATAATCGTGCTTTTCAAGAAGAGGTGGAGGCACAAGAGCAACAGTTGAAGCTATTGAATAACGAGGCGGCTATTACTAAAATTGATGATAGATTTGACCGTTTTTGGCGTATCGTTAAGCAACAACATGAAGATGCTAGAGACATGCATCGTCAACAAGAGTTCAAAAAAGCTCAAAATATTTTAGAGAAAGTGGCCAAACCATTGCTTGATTTTGGGGAAGATTTAATTGAATTAGCTATTAAAATAGAATTGGCGGACTGGTTGCAGTATCGTTTACCGGATCAGAATAATTATGATTTGCAAATGCGTTTATATCAGCTTTGTGATGATTTTTTAACTTTGAGTCTAAAAAAAATGAATATTACGCCAACTTATTTAGAAAACCAGATTGACCAGATGGTGGAGCGTTTAGAGCAAATCGAAGAAAGATTTGCAGGATTAAAACAGCAGTATGAAAAAGAGAAAGAGCTTATGATGGTTCAGTTTCAAGCTAGTGTGAAACAGTTACAAGTGGCCTGGGCTGAAATTTCGATAATTATGCAATTTAATGCGGTTGAACCATTGCAGGTTGAATATAATCGCTTGATACGTTCATCACATATGATAGCCCATAAACCGATTGAGGAAGATAAATTTTGTCGAGAAGTGGAACTGTTTTGTGCAAAAATTGCGAGAGAGTATCAGCTATTAAAAAAGCGGCGGGCAGAAATAAAGGGTTATTTGGTGGCCGTGGGGGATGAGGTGGGGGATGAGGGGCTTTATGAGTGGGCTTGTCTAGAGGCATTATCAGCTAATATTAAAGAGTCGCGTAAACAGATTCATAAATTATGGAATCAAGTTTATCAAACAGGTGTATTATTGACGTTATATCAGTTATTTGATGAGATTGAATCAAAGTATGAGCAGTTTCAAAAAGATGAAAAAGCTTTGAAAATTCAAACAAATCAACTAAACCATTTGGCCGAGGCAATTGAGCACTCAGTAAAGTTAATCAAAATGGATAGTGATATTGCTGAAGAGAAAAAGGCACGTATATTGGAACTTGTTAATATGTATTTGCAACAGGCGCGAACGGCAACCACATTTGATTTTGCGCTAGGTCGTTTGCAAAATGTAGAACGGTTTCTTACTGGATTTACGGCTAGGTGAGGGAAGTGATTGTGGGGGGTGTTAGGGCAACGGCCGTTCAAACACCAGCTCATAATGCGTTGGTTGGGCGCGATTACTACTAATCGAGGGGGTGATCATTTGGACGAATCGCCAACCATTAGCGGCGTAGTTGCGGACGATTTCTTGATAATCGTCCGCGGGTTCAGTATTGGTGAAGAACGACGTGCTGGCATTAATTTTGACAAATTCATATTCATACATTTTTAATCAGTTTAATCCTTTGCTTCCCGTTTAACGTATAAAAAATCTTGAATGGCTAACCAAACCAAATAATTTGGCTCATATGTGATAATACTTATATAAAAAACTTTAATACGGCTGCCCTAAACCTTTGCATGAAAGTGAAAAACGGTCATACAAACCCCGATTTTACCCAAATAAGAAGATGATGCCTAGCCTAAGACCTCAGCGGCATTAAATGGGACATTCTTTTCACGGCCAGAACTGGTGAAGCGGCGGGGGGTGTTGGGGCGATCGCAGTATTATGATACCTTGCGGGGGATTTTGTTGAAGGTGAAAATTTAGAATCTGGAGCAGTTGGCACAAAAATAAGGTTTAGGTCTTAAATAATTTTGTTGTTTGTTGCTGCCTCTTATATAATGTGAGCAGTTGAAAACTCGTATTGTCGGTAAAACGGTAGCAACTTAACTGCTCTTTTCAACGTTATTTCTGAGGAGATGTGCATAATGACGACACGGCAAACCGAATGGCCTATCTACCTGTTTGTTTTTGTATTGATTTTGGTAATTTTAGGGTGGGGAGAACAGTTATTAGGCCAAACAGTAACAGCTACGGCCGACTTTGGGGCACAAATAGAGCCAGCAGATACTCTTGTAACGATAGATACGTCCATGAAAAGAAGCGACGTCACCATAGAAAAAAATGACATCATGGCGGTCAATATCCCACCGGTGGCTAATAACGATATCTATACGACTAGCGAAGATATGCCGTTGGTAGTGCCTACCGTTGGTGTTCTGGTTAATGACACGGATGGGGATGGCGATAGTTTGGCTGTGTATACGTATACTCAACCAGCTATGGGTACAGTGATTTTGGGAGCGAATGGGGCTTTTACCTATACACCACCACTTGATTGGTATGGGGTGGTGAGTTATACCTATGTTATTAGTGATGGTAATACCATGAATGTGGGTAGTGGTAATTTTAGTGCGGGGGATACATTTAGCGCCGGTGATAGTTGGGGTATTGTTTTTGGGGATGTAGATGGGGATGGGGATTTAGATGTGGCCGTGGCCAATGTTGGTGGCCTGGAAGAGATTTGGTTGAATGATGGGAGTGGCAACTTTAGTGTGGGGGATACGTTTGGTGGTGGGAGTAGTAGAAGCATTGTGTTGGGGGATGTGGATGGGGATGGGGATTTGGATGCGGCTGTGGCCAATGATTCTAATCAGGCGCAAGAGATTTGGCTAAATGATGGGAGTGGTAACTTTAGTGCGGGGGATACGTTTGGTTTGGGCAGTAGCAGGGGGATTGCCTTAGGGGATGTAGATGGGGATGGGGATTTGGATGTTGCCGTGGCGAATGATGGTGAGCAAGAGG
>DATHYN010000180.1:0-7706 GCA_035459145.1 Anaerolineae bacterium
GCGTCAAATCCAACCAAACATCCTCAAACCAATCCCTCACTCACCTCACCAAGACAAAAAAAATCCGCCCAATCCCCAAAATCCGCGTCAAATCCCACCAAACATCCTCAAACCAATCCCTCACTCACCTCACCAATACAAAAAAAATCCGCCCAATCCCCAAAATCCGCGTCAAATCCCACCAAACACCCTCAAACCAACACCTCCCTCCAGCCCCCAAAAAAATCACCTCACCCCTCAACCACCCGCCCCCGCTTCTCCCAAGCCCGCCTCTGCGCCACAATCGCCGTCTTCACCGCCGGTACCCGCACCACCAACATAATCAACAACAAAAACGACAAAATCAACGGCTCGGTATACGCATTCTTCACTAACCAAATATAATGAATCACCGCCAACACCCCAATCAAATACACCAACCGATGCAACTGCTTCCACCGCTTACCCAACCGCTTCATCGACCACTTATTCGATGTCATCGCTAACGGAATCAACAACAAAAACGCAATTAATCCCACCAACGCATACCGCTTATCCAAAATCGCTGCTGGCAACGCCCCCCACTCAAACCCATAATCAATCCCCACAAAAATCAAAAAATGAATCGCCGCATATAAAAACGCATACAACCCCAACGGCTTACGCAATACCACAATCTGCCGCCAACCAAAAATCGTCATCAACGGCGTCACCGCCAACGATAACATCAACAAAATAATCGCTGGCTTCCCCGTCCGCAACGTCGCCGCCCGAATCTCATTCGCCCCCAAATTATACGTATAATAATCGATATACAACAACACCAACGGCAACAACGCCCCAACATGCACCACCCCCCGTAAAATAGCCTGCTTCTGCTTCGGCTTCAAATCATTCAACATTCTCAAAACTCACTTTCACTAAATAACCTAATTCACAAATAACCCAAACAACCCTAACCTTACCTCTAAATCAACAAAAAAAATCCCCAAAATCCCCAAAATCCGCGTCAAAACCCACCAAACCTTACCCCTACACTTAATTACAACAGCAAATTCCAGATCAATCTATTTAACCATAACCCTCAACAAAAAACGCCCCCCCCACAAAACCTAATAATTCTCCGCCAAATCCATACCCGCATACAACTCAGCCACCTGCTCCTCATACCCATTAAACTTCAACGTCGGCCGCCGCCCCAACTCACCAATCCGCCGCTCACTCCCTTGCGACCACCGCGGATGATCCACCTCCGGATTCACATTCGCATAAAAACCATACTCATGCGGCGCCGCCGACATCCACAACGACGTTGGCATCGTATCCACCAACTCAATCTTAACAATCGATTTGATACTCTTAAACCCATACTTCCACGGCACCACCAACCGAATCGGCGCCCCATTCTGCGGCAACAACTCTTCCCCATAAATACCCGTCGCCAACAAGGCCAAATCATTCATCGCCTCATCAACCCGCAACCCCTCCACATACGGCCAATCATACCACGGACTCTTCTGCCCCGGCATTTGATCCGGATCATACAACGTCTGAAAACGAACATATTTCGCCTCAGACAGCGGCTCTACCTCTTTCAACAACGCCGCCAACGGAAAACCCACCCACGGAATCACCATCGACCACGCCTCAACACAACGCAACCGATAAACCCGCTCCTGCTGTTCAAATTTCCCCAATAACTCCTCCATCCCAAACGTCGTCGGCTTACGCACCAGCCCATCAACCACCACTTCCCACGGCGACGTCTTGAAATCAGTCGCTAACCGCGCTACCCCCTCCTTATCCGTCGTAAACTCATAATAATTGTTATAACTAATAATATCTTGATAATCATTCAACGGATCCCCTAACTCATCCGTCGTCGCCGACACAGTCGGCCGCAACGCCGCCGCCTCATCCCCCGTCGTTGGCGCCGCCCCCTGCGGCGCCCCCGGCTCCTCCGGCCGACTCGGCCGACACGCCGACAACAACGCCGCCCCCGCCGCCGCCCCCGCTCCCTTCATAAACTGCCGCCGATTCAAATAAATATGCGCCGGCGTAATCTCCGATGACGGAACCTCAATCCCTGTTTTCTTCTTAATAAGCATATCTTCCTACCTTTATTATAGTAACAATAACCCAACGACTCTGTTTCTTAAACGATCTAAAACCAAACCCATTCCTGAGCGTAGCTTCTGCCACCCTACCCTACTAATTTACCTACATTTTATTACACCACACCAACAAAGTCATTAGCATTATCTTACAAAACAATAGTACTCCCATCTCATAGCAAAAATCATCCCCACCTAATGACATCCCCCACTCCCTCCACACCCTCAACTTCATCCTCAACGTCGCCACCCACATCCACCACAACGCCCTCCCCGCCATCCTCTCCCCCTAAAAACTAGCCAATTCCACCCATTTATGCGACAATCACCACCATCTCCCACCCCCGTTCCCACCCCCCAAAAGCTATCCACCACCAACACCAACACCAAGGTGCTCAACCATGAATACACTTAAAATTATCGTCCAACGCTTTAACAAAACCGGCTGGCCCGTCATCGCCGAATACAACCAAACCGATGCCTACCTCCCCCAACGCCGCGAACACACCCTCACCCTCGACGAAACCGAACTCAACACCCGCCTCAACAACCCCCTCGCCTACGGCACCCTCCTCGGCCAAGCCCTCTTCACCGACGTCATCCGCGATATCTGGACCATCGCCATCAGCCAAACCAAAGACGCCCTCCGCGTCATGCTCATCATCGAAGCCCCCGACCTCCGCTACTGGCATTGGCAATACCTTTGCGCCCCAATGGGCGCCAACGGCCGTTGGCAACACCTCGCCACCAACCAACGCACCCACTTCTCCCACTACCTCCCCAGCCTCACCGACCGTCGCTTCCCCCCCATCGGCCGCCGCGACCTCCGCGCCCTCATCGTCCTCGCCAACCCACCCCAAAACAACCCCTACGACCTCGCCACCTTCGACGAAACCGCCACCTTCGCTGGCGTCAAAAAATCCCTCGGCTCCATCCCCCACCACCTCCTCGGCTCCATCGACCAAGCCGCCGCCCCCCCCTCCATCAACCAAATCTGCGCCCAAATCACCGCCCAAAACTACCCCATCCTCCACATCGTCGCCCACGGCTGGTACAACCAAGACAAAGACATCACCTACCTCTACCTTTTAGATGACACCGGTCAAGTCAAACCGATCACCGCCGACCAATTCATCTCCCGTCTCGCCAACCTCCAAGGCAAAGGCGGTCTCCCCCACCTCACCTTCCTCTCCACCTGCGAAAGCGCCGCCCCCGAAGCCGACCACGAAGGCGCCCTCGGCGGCCTCGCCCACCGCCTCGTCCGCAAACTCGGCATGCCCGCCGTCGTCGCCATGACCAAACGCGTCTCCATCCACACCGCCACCCACCTCGCCTCCCAATTCTACACCCGCCTCCGCGCCAACGACGGCTCCGTCCCCCGCGCCCTCGTCGAAGCCGGCGCCCAACTCGCCGAAGAAGATGACATCACCGTCGCCGCCCTCTACGAACGCCTCGGCCAACGCACCCTCTTCTCCGATTCCGTCGACAAACCCCTCAACGACCAAGACATCCTCACCGGCTTCGATACCCTCAAAAAACTCCTCCCCACCCACGCCCCCGTCCTCATTCCCCACATCGAACAAGCCCACCAAACCATCCTCCACCTCCACAACCAAGACACCCCCCTCACCCCAGCCCAACAAGAAGAACACGCCAACCAACTCGCCATGGTCAACGACCTCTGCCAAGAAATTTTCGATATGACCTTTCACGCCCTCGCCCTCGGCCTCCCCCCTCCCCCCTACAACGCCGACTGCCCCTTCCCCGGCCTCGCCCCCTTCACCTTCCACGACGCCCAATACTTCTTCAGCCGCGACGAAATCGTCGCCCAACTCCGCCGCCGCCTCAACAGCCACCCCTTCCTCGCCCTCCTCGGCCCCTCCGGCGCCGGCAAAACCTCCCTCCTCCTCGCCGGCCTCGCCCCCCTCCTCGTCGACCAAGACAACCTCAACTGGACCCACCTCACCCCCGGCACCACCCCCCTCAACAACCTCAACCAAGCCCTCAGCACCACCCCCGAACCCCGCCTCATCATCATCGACCAATTCGAAGAAATCTTCACCCTCCTCGATGATAACGACCGCCGCCAACAATTCATCGACAACCTCCTCACCCTCCCCAGCCCCACCACCAAACTCGTCATCAGTATGCGCGCCGATTTCTGGGGCCAATGCGCCCCCTACGAAAACCTCAAACTCGCCATGCAACGCCACCAAGAACTCCTCTCCGCCCTCAACACCGCCGAACTCCGCCGCGCCATGGAACTCCAAGCCGCCGCCGTCGGCCTCCGCTTCGAAGCCGACCTCAGCCACCGTATCCTCGCCGAAGTCGCCGACGAACCCGGCGCCATGCCCCTCCAACAACACCTCCTCCGCCAAATGTGGACCCGCCGCCACGGCCGCTGGCTCCTCACCAGCGAATACCACCACGTCGGCGGCATCAAAAAAGCCCTCGCCCAAACCGCCAACGAAGTCATCGACGCCATCCTCGCCGCTCAAGATTCCGATGAAACCCGTCATCACATCCTCAACGAGATAAAAAACATCTTCATCCGCCTCACCCACCTCGACGACCGTGCCCTCCCCGGCGAAAGCCAACACAACACCCGCCGCCGCGTCACCCTCTCCGAACTCCAAAACTCCCCCCACAGCCAAAAACTCCTCGACCGCCTCGTCGAAGCCCGCCTCCTCCGCACCATCTCCAACGACACCACCAACGTCATCCAAGTCGAAGTCACCCACGAAGCCCTCATCCGCCACTGGGACCGCCTCCTCGACTGGCTCGCCGAAAACCAAAACAACCTCCACCTCCGCGAATCCATCCGCCGCGCCAGCCAAGAGTGGCGCCAACACCACCAAGACGACAACTACCTCATCCACCGCGGCGGCCGCCTCGAAGACACCGAATACCTCCGCCAAGAAAACCCCTCCTTCTTCAATAAAGAAGAAAAAGAATACCTCGACGCCTGCATCGACCAACGCGACCGCCTCGTCCGCCAAAAAGAAGCCCGCAACCTCGTCTTCGTCGCCAACGACCTACGCCCAAAAGATATCACCAAAGCGATGCGCATGGCCCAACTCGCCTACCGCCTCGACCAAGACAACCTCCTCCCCCAAGCCGCCAACGCCCTCCACCAAACCTACTACCAAGCCATCCAAACCAAATCCATCTTCTACCGCCAAAACCTACCCCACAATAGCGCCATCGGCGCCGCCGCCTTCTCCCCCAACAGCCAACACCTCCTCATTGGCGATAACCTCGGCCTCGTCAACTACCTCACCCGCGACGGTCACATCCACGCCACCCTCAATCACACCGCCGCCATCCGCGCCGTCACCTTCTCCCCCGATGGGACCCGCTTCGTCACCGTGGGCCTCAACAATGAACTCAACCTCTGGGACCAAGACGCCAACCCCCTCGCCACCCTCACCGGCCATCTGGACGATGACAGCAACCATTACAAAGAAATCACCGACGTCGCCTTCTCCCCCGATGGGACCCGTTTCGTCACCGTCGGTAGTGACCGCCAAGCTATCATCTGGAGCCACGACGGCCAACCGATCAAAACATTACGCCACCACGCCGATATCGCTACCCGCGTCCGCTTCGCCCCCAACGGCCAATTCTTCGTCACCAGCAGCAAATGGCACAACAGCACCGCCGAAATCTACACCCCCGCTGGCACCCACCTCGCCACCCTCGGCGGCGACACCGGCTACCCAGACGGCACCCCCCATTGGCAAAAAGGGATCTACGACCTCGCCATCTCCCCCGACAGCCACCACATCATCACCGTCTCCAACAACCAGACCGTCAAAATCTGGGAAGCCGATGGCAACCATCTCGCCACCCTCACCGCGCACACCGCCCCAGTCCACACCGTCGCCTACGCCCGCCACGGCCGCTGGTTCGTCACCGCCTCCTTCGACAAAACCGCCATCATCTGGCACCCCGATGGCCAAATACGGGCCACCATCACCCATGACAGCCCCCTCACGACCCTCACCATCTCCCCCAACGGCCAACACATCCTCACCGCCGACCAAACCGGCCACATCAAAATGTCAGACGAAAACGGCCACTTCCAAGCCCAACTCAACGGCCACACCGCCGACATCACCCGCCTCCTCTACAGCCCCGACGGTACCCACATCCTCAGCACCTCCATCGACAAAACCGCCAAAATCTGGCACACCCAACCACCCCAACAAACCATCGTCCGCCATGATGGCGTCGTTACCGCCGCCATCTTCATCCCCCCATCCACAGCCTACACCCCCAGCACCCAAATCCTCACCGCTTCCACCGACCTCACCGTCAAACGCTGGGACATCGCCACCGGCAAACCCCTGCAAACACTCAGCGGCTTCGGCCCCGACGATTTCACCAATCGCATCATCCACAGCCTCGAAGCCTCCCCCGATGGAACCCGCTTCATCACCACCAGCACCGATTACCAAGTTCGTTTATGGGACACCATTACCGGCAACCTGCTAAGAAGTTGGGATAGCAAACACAGCTATCGACACGAGACCAGTGGTTGGGACGGCGCCCACCGCGCCCGCTTCTCCCCTGACAGCCAACACATCATCATCTCCGATTACAGCGGCCAAGTCAAAATCTACTCCCGCGACGGCGATCTCATCTACCAACTCCCCAAACACCCCACCGAAGTCGCCGCCATCGCCATCTCCCCCGATAACAACTGGATCATCACCGGCTGCCACGACAGCCAACTCCGCCTCTACCCCTTCAACAGCCAAGAGATAAAACGCACCTTTAGCCACCACACCACCTACATCGCCAGCGTCGACTTCGCCCCTGACAGCCAAACATTCGTCGCCGCCTCCGGCGACAACACCCTCAGCCACTGGACCCTCGACGGCACCCTCCTCGGCACCATGACCGGCCACGGCCACGCCGTCACCCACGCCCGCTTCGCCCCCGACGGCCAATCCATCCTCTCCGCCGCCGCTGACACCACCGCCAAAATCTGGCACCGCCACGGCAAAATCGCCCACACCATCACCGGCCATAACTCCCATGTTAACACCGCCAACTACGCCCCCTACAGCCACCGCGTCATCACCGCCTCCGCCGACAAAACCGCCCGCATCTGGCTCCTCCCCGCCGCCATCTACTACACCCTCCAAACCACCTACCGCGACATCTACCCCCTCACCCCCCCCGACCTCGAAGAATACGGCCTCGACCCCAACATCTGCTTCTTCTAACCAGATCTCGACAATCCCCCCACCACCCAAACGTCATTTCGAGCGCAGTGACAGCCCGCCCTACCCCAACAACAACCTCTCCCCAGACAAAAGGGCCGAACGAAGTCGAGAAATCTACCCTAACACCACCCCAACCAACACCTCCACCGGCTTGATTAATTATCAAACTCAGGTTATTCTAACTACTTCAATAAAAGCAACCTGTCATCCCTGCGCAAGCAGGGACCCACTCCTCCCCCCTTTTGGGGCTAGGTTTTTTGAAAAAAAGAAAAGACATCGTAATCTTAGTGTGTCATACCGCTAAATACAACAACAGGAGAAAACGATGTCTCAACAACAAGTATGCCATTGGGAAAAAGAAGTTGCAAGTAATTTACCA
>DATHYN010000181.1:0-6541 GCA_035459145.1 Anaerolineae bacterium
ACGAATAATTACTATTACCCCAGCGCCTAAATAGGGTGACCATGTATACATAAAAGTAGAGTCTGCTATCGGGTAAATTTCACAAAACCTTTGAAATGATGTTGTCACAACATTATTCATATGCATACATGATCTCAATACATTTGGAACTATTAGGGTCTTGATAAGTTTCAAAGAATGTTTGCCGATTTAAATTTGTCCATAGTTTATCCCCCACCAACAAGGCAATTCACAATTTCCATTAGATAACATAAGGTCCCGAATAGCTTTCTCTCTATCTATATTATCAATTGGTATAACAATGGGTGTAGACGTTAGGGCTGAGACAGTAGCACTTGAGGTTGGAAATGTTCGTATCTCATTGAACAGCACAGTTTTTGTAATCTCAACTGTTCCCGCAGAGGGGGTTAAACCGGATTCAATATCAGTAGGCACATCACAAGCTATCATACTGACAATTATAGCTATAAATATGGTAAAAAAGCTGATATGCTTCAGGATTGTCATATGTTACCTCGTTTCATATTCAACTTTTTAAGTATGGTTTTGGTTATTGATAACATTAATCACTCCTAAACTATCTAACAACATAAAACTATCTTAAGGATCATCTTTCAATTGTAATAATTGGACTTCAATTTCCGGATAATTTTTGGCAAACCGCGACAAACTCAAACCAGCACAAGCACGTACTAACTCTTTATCATCTTGTAACAATGGTAACAAGTAAGGAATATGGTTGGGATTTTCAAAAGGGCCAAGCATGTCAGCACATTTCATTCGTGTACCTGCATTTGCATCTTGGAGCCCTTGCAACAACGCAGGTAGTAAATCTTCAGCCGGATAGCTCTCTAATATATGCCTCACAGTATGATAGAGACCAAAACCATAACCGTATCCAACTGATTGCAATAGTGGCTTGATAAGTCTGGGATCGTCAAATGTTTCCGCAATCATAAGCAACTCTTGATATTGGCCAAGCAATTCCTCACTGCATTTATCATCCTCGGGCAAAGGGGATATGCTTTCCAATGCCTTTAATAATTCTGGCAACTTCATTTTATACCTCTTTACCAAACTTATTGACCATAACACAAACGTACATAAACTTATGCGCCAGCCGCTTTTTAAAATGACTTTGTCCACTTGACACTGAATGCTTTGTAAACAAAGTTTTTAGTACTTCTTCTGTCTGATGGAAGTTAAGAAAATTTATGTTACGAAGTACTGAACCAAAACAATACTTAACATTAAACCAAAGCAGAACAACAAGCATATCATAAATAAATTATTCTAAGACTTCCGCTAATTGAATAACTTCAAAATGGCAATCATCCCAAATACTCTTCTCGTATCTTTGTAATGCCATCATATAATCTAAACAAAATTGTGCATCTACCTGCTTTTGAAAAAGTAGATTATCATTCAATTTAGGCTGAAAATATCTTTGTAACAACTGCAATAAAGGAAATATTTTGTGATTGGCCGTTTCCTCGAAATTTAGACCCCAAGAAAGTAATGATATACGATACAAACATGCTATATCAAATCCCAAAAAGTTCAAATTCTGATTTTCGAACCTATCACCTATGTTAGCCAATTCAACAATTTGATATTCACTTTGAGGTAAATATTTTTTATAAGTTCTCAATACTTCTTTACAAAATATTAAACTATTTTGAACCCCCCACTCAAGTTGTCGACCATCATCTATATCATTATTAGTATGCAAGTCATAATATTGATAATAAAGTTGATTGATAATATGATCATCATTAAATTGTGCATGGTAGTCTAATGCTTCACGTTCTAGGCCAAGATATGCATTTGAGTCAGATGGTATTTTTAAAACTTTCAATTTCATAAAACACCTTGATTTTGTCTAATAAAGCTACAAATTCTGCTGTATATACAACAAAACCTGAATGATTATCAAGCCATTGTAAGTAAGCATTGAACTCTCACCAAAGCCAGATAAAGTGACTAAATACCTGCCATCAGGGGACCAACTTAGATGATACTCCCCCCCACCCCGCCTACTCCACCTCCACCGGCACCTCATACTGCGTATACATCAAAAAGGTGACAAAGATGAAGCCCGCCATCAACACCCCTAACCACCCCATCGCAAACGTGTTATACAAACCATGCATCACCCCTGCCAACAAAACCCCCACGGCCACCGTCGGCCACCGCCGCTCCTCACGCGCCGACATCCCAATAAACCAACCCACAATCCCCGCCAACGCCCCATGCAACAAAGGCCCCGTCATCAAGCGGAAAATCAACTGCGTTATCACAATCGACGGCGCCCCATACATCGTCGTCAAAATCGTATACTGCACCCCCTCGGCCAACGCAAACGCCACCCCCGACATAAACCCCAAAAACAACCCCTCCTTCCCATTCCGAATCCCACCCCGATACAAACCGAAAAATAACAACGGCAACGCCTTCGTCAACTCTTCCATAATCCCCACCCCACCAATATAATAGGTTAACTGCGCCAGCAAACCACCCGTCGCATCCATCTGCGTCAAACCATTAATCACCGGCAAATTACGCGTAAACAGTAACAACGGCAAACCGGTCGTTAACGTAAAGAGCCCATAGGCCAACGGCCGTTTCCACCCCTCCCCCTCTGGCTGCAACAACCGATTAATATAAATCACCCACAACGCACAAAAATATAACTGAATTAACCACACCGTCTGCTCAAACCCTAATCCCAAGCCAACCTGCATCTGGAACAATAACAACGGCGCCAACCCCAACAACAACACCCATTGCACATAACTATGCCGCAAACGAAATAAATTCAAGATGCGATTCAACGGGAACAACATCTGATAATCTAATTCACGAAATGCATTGCCAAAATCTTTGACTGCCGCCCCCGCATCAAAACCGGTATCACCCCCCTTTTCAACTTCCGGCATCTCCTCCGCCACCGCCTCCGTCTCCGTCGGCACCACAATTTCATCCTCGCACACCGGGCATTTAATCGTTAACCCCGCCGCTTTAGCCTGCGTACGTAAATAGTTCTGACAATTCGAACATTGAAAAGATATATGGGACATGATCCAATCCTTTTACTAGCAAAACAAAACAAAAAAAGCTTCCTCAATTATAAAGCCTACTACCTATACGTAACTCCCCCCCCACTAGTTGCATCCCCCCTACCCCCCATCAGGTGCCGATATCGACCCCACCCCACCACCACCTAGCGCACCCGGCCCACTTACCCCCGTAAACGACCAACTATGCGTCACCCCATCCGCCACCACCGTCGCCGTATACAGCGCTCCCACCTGTAACGGGAACTCCGGCAAAATCACCACCGCGTCCCGACTGGCCAACGTCGCCCGTCCCGACGCCTGCTCCACGGGATCAGCACTCACATAACTCGTCTCATCGAAAACACAAACCGACACCTCAACACCATCCCGCTCCAGCCGCGCCTCCGTCACCGCTGGTACCAATTCGCCACCCCCTAGTTGCAAATACAGCGGCGCCCCAGTCGGCGTAGCAAAGCCAGGGCAACTTTTCAACGGATCAGGATACTCAAACCCATTAAATTGCCGCACCCAAATCCCGCCACCATCACGTGGATACATCAACGGGAACGTAATACCATCCGGTACCGTCGCCGCTCGGCCACGCAACACATCAATCGTCGCCCCCATCTGCCACGTCCCCACCGCTTCCCGATAACTCCCCATCCCCGTCCTCTCCAACTGCGGATCCAACAGCCCGATACCATGAAACGCGCCCGCGATCCAGAAGTTCAGCGCCTGTTCATCCGGGGTCGGCAACCAAGATGAGACATAAATATTCCCACTGGCTCCTGCCGCCGCCCCGGCCGCCGTATACCACTCATTGGCCGGATCTTGATTATGGGTAATATCATCATTTTTCACCATATACAGACTATGCAGTTCCGCTCCCGCCGAAAAATCAACATCCTCAGTCAATAGTGGCAACCCACCTAAAAGCCGCAACTCATTGACATAACCCAACCACTCAGGGGCAGGCTTTGGTTCCACTGTGGGCAAGGAGTTGTACAGCGCTGGCATATAAGCGGAAGCGCTGATCGGTGGCGGCGGCGCGACGACCGCCGCCCACACGGCCACATTATCAATAAAAACCCCATACGTTTCCGTCAGGCCGTCACTACTAAATTGGAAAGCGAGCCATAATTGGTGGGTACTGCTGGGGGGGAGCGGGGGGGCAATAACGGCCGTTTGCCATCCCCCCGTCGTCCCACTCACCACCATCTGCGCCGTGAAACTAATCCCATCAAACGAAGTCAACATCACCAACGTATCACTCACCGCTTGCGTCACCCCCCAATAATCAAACGTCACACTCACCCCCACCGTCCCACTAATATCAATCGGCGGCGATTGCAGATAACTCTCACTATACGCCGGATACGTATCCGTCAACGGTGTTAACAACGTCCCACTCATCCCTCCCCCCGATGACCACACACTCCCCACCCCCTCACTCGCTGTCACCACCGTTCCGCCCCAATAATACTCCCCCCCATCCAAACTGCTCGTATCGGTGATGAACCAAGAATCGAGCGGTTGTTCAAACGTCTCCGTAAATACCTCTCCCCACACGATCTCACCCCCCTGCCCTACCTCCGCATCGCTCCCCCCCGCCGACCACGCCAACAGCTGCCCCACCAACCCCAACCCAATCACCACCACCATAAATAACCAACCCAACCGACCCCATACCTGTTTATCCATTATAACCTCCTACACGACTAGCCCGCCAAATAAACTCTCCCCCCAAACCCTTATCCACTAAATGACACCCCCGTCAACGCCTCCGACTTAACCCACAGCGCCTCGGCCACCTCATCATCACACACATGCGCATGAACCCCCACCATCGGCGGATTCCCCTTCTGCCACGGCTCGGCCACATTACAATTCTCACAATAAACACCCCCCATCCCCGCCAACAACGGTGACGTCGCACACCAAACCGTCGTCGAAGCCCCTTGCTCAACCGTCTTAAACATCGGATGCAAATTCCCCTCGGCCACCCCCACCCTTCGCGCCCCCACCAACACCGTCGCCCCCCCCCCCGCCAACGCCCACACCGTCTCCGTCCCAATCCCCGAATACCCGCCCGTCACCACCACACTCTTCCCCCTTAAATCCATTCCCGCCACCACTTCAGCCGCCGTTGACCGCATCCCAAAGGGTGAATCAATCGCTTTTTGTTCTGCGCACATACTCTTTTTCCTTTTTGCTACGACAGTATATCAAGACCCTCATTTTATCACTCTTCAACCACAATCGGTATCCCTTCGCTTCCGCTCACCCACCTCCCCAAATAATCAGCTAAATCTCAGCTAATTCACCTTCACATCAGGCAGATTAACATATATCATAAAGATACAGATAAAGACACACCTATCCTACAACAACCTGAGTTCGATAATTCACCCCCTTTACCCAACGTCATTTCGAGCAGAATTTTGCCCGTCTTCCTTTCCGCAACACCTATCACCCGCAAAAGGGCAAAATGGCGGCGAGAAATCTACCCTAACAATGCCCCCCATCCAACGCTTACATCGGCTTAATTAATTATCGACTCAGGTTATAGCATAAAAAATCAGTCAAATCAGCCCCATCAGCGCAAGCAAAGTCTCATTTAACAACCTTACTCAAGCATTATCCAACCATCATTCTTATTTATACCTTCAGGAGAAACAACCATGTCCCTTCAAAAAATAGCCACCAAACAAATTGGCCAACTAACCTTCTTCCTCGGCATGCTCCTCGCCCTCACCACCGCCTTTATCCCCCTCGGCCCATGGAGCAACCAACTCCTACTCCTCCTCGCCTGCTTAACCGGCTTCTTCCACGAAAAAACGAAAAACCACCTCCTCACCCTCGGCATCATCTACCTCGGCCTAACCACAGCCAGCGATGGCCTTGACACCCTCATCTGGTTCGGCCCCCTCATCACCAAACTGATCGCCGCCTGGGTCGCCTTCCTCAAACCAATTGTCATCATCACCTTCATGGTTTGGGGCACCCCCTTCCTCCTCACCAACGACACCAAATCCCGGGCCTAAAGGCCAGGGCTAGAAAGACGCCCCTTTGCTTTGGGGCTTCCCAGCCCCCCCTCGCCCGTAATGACGCGGCATCACGCGCCTGACCTCCCCCCTAGCTTCCACACTTCTCTCGCGGGATAGCTTGCCCTGAGCTTGTCGAACGGGCCACGTCCCCCATCATCTCACCTCTCTCATCCCACCCCCTCGGCCTCCCACCCCTCTCCGCCTCCCCCCCGCCCCCGCGCCAGCCCCAACGTACCGGCGAGGCATCGTGCGCCTTACCTCCCTAAAAACTTATTACCTTCTCTCGCACAATGCCTCGCTTCCCTAACCTCCCCTCTCTCATGCCCCCCCCCCGGGCGACCCCCCCCCCCCCCCCCGCCCCCCCCCCCCCCCCCCCCCCCCCCAACCCCCGGGCCGCCCGCCCCCCCCCGCCCCCAAAAAACAAAAACCAGAAAA
>DATHYN010000182.1:0-13322 GCA_035459145.1 Anaerolineae bacterium
GTGGGCCGAGGGGGAAACGGCGCCGAAGATGATGAGTGTTGGTTTACATGGGCGGATTAGTGGGCATCCGGGCCGAGCGGCTGGTTTGGCGCGGTTTTTGGATTATGTTCAGGCGCAAGAGGCGGTGTGGGTTTGTCGGCGGGAGGAGATTGCGCGGCATTGGTTGGAGCTATATCCAGCTTCAGATGATTAATAGATTGTAACCAAAGTAATCGGGAATTTGCTGTTGTGATTATGTGTAGGGGTAAGGTTTGGTGGTTTTTGACGCGGATTTTGGGGATTTCGGGGATTTTTTTTACTGATTTAGGGGTAAGGTTCGGGTTGTTAGGGTTATGTTTGATTAGAATTGGAAGTTCTAAATGTTGTCAGATTATAAGTGGATTCCTATTAGTCATTTAATCTGGTTGAGTTGGTAGATGATTGTCTTATTATTTTTTTAAAATACCGCCTATTGTTTGTGGGGAGGGGGGCGATTTTTGCATAGCGTGTTACAAGATGTGGTTGTATGATTGGTATCTGGGGGTGTATTTGTTAGCGAAGATTGGTGGTGGTGGGGAATAATCGGAGAGAAGAGAGATGAAGAGACTCGTCTTCTTGATGATGAAGATTTGGCTGGCTCTGTTTTCCATTTCAGGTAAGAGGGATTAGGTTGATGGTAGCTAGTTGAATTACTATTTTGTCGTTGATTACGGACAATATGTTTGAGTGTTAATTGCAGGCGTTAAGGTGATAGTATGAGATATTTGGTATGGTTAGTATGTGTGTTGATGCTAGGTGTGGGGTGTAAAGTTGCAAGTAAAAATGATACCGATCTTGTCGAATCAGAGCAATCAGCTCGTGGAAATGGTTTAGAATCGGAGACAGTTATCATGGGAGTACCAAATGTTTATCCCGCGCCCATGGAAACAGTACCAAACCCTAGCTATGGTGTTGCGTATCCTGCGCCAAGGACGACACCTGTTGCCGATATGCCTGAGCGGCCTACGCCTGATTGTCATTATTTACCACAACCATCAACGAGCGAATTAACTGGCGAAATGGATGATAGTTTGGCCTTGCGTTGGCTCTATGGAGGGGGAGATTGTATTGATTTAGAGAAACAGGAAGTTTATACGGATAATATATATGGAAGAGGTAGTTGGAAATATTTGATGATTAGGCCATTGATTAGCGGTCGATTTGAGCAAAAGGATGGAGTTACTAAGTATATGTTGTTAACGGAGACAATTTATACGCAGCCAGGGAGTTGCAATATATGTAGGGTGATTATTGGCGGTGTTGTTGTCGCCAAAAGGGATGGCGTTTGGGTTGAAGAGATGCGTAATGAGTATATTATGGAAATTGGTCAGGCAGGCATTGCTCCGCCAAGACGTTTCTTGCAAATTGGTTCTGACCAATATGGTGTTATCTTTTATGCATATTATACAAGTACAGGAACAACAACGGAAAGTGTTATTGTGGTGACACCTATTGATAATGAGTTAGAAAACACAAAGTCTTTGCATACCGGAGAAATCGTTCATAATCATTACCCTGAGCCACGGGCGTATACATCGACGGTAGAATTTGTCCCGGATGATCGATTTGAATTTTATCCGATTAAAATGGTGAGTGCAGGGAGTAAATATATTGATAATGTGTTGCAACCGTTTGAAGAGGTCAATATTTATGTTTTTCAAGATGGGGCGTATATTTTGTATGAAGAAGGGCATGTAGAACAGGTTGTTAATCAATACATAGAAGAGATTGAGCATTTATTTGCTGTGGAGTTAACTAAATGAGAATTTGTATTATTAATACGGGGGGGACGATTAGTTGCTATGGTCGGCCGTTGGCGCCGATGTCGGCGGCGGAGTTTGCGGCGGCCTCGCGGGCTATTTTGACGCCTAGTATTATTCAGATATTTCCTGATGTTGAGCTTTATTATGAAACGCGGCTTATTTTTCCGGAGAGCAAAACGGGCACATTGGACAGCACGAATTTGCAACCGAAAGATTGGTGTTTGATGGCGAAGTATATTTTGGATCATTATGGGGATTATGATGGGTTTGTGGTGTTGCATGGGACGGATTCGATGGCGTTTACGGGATCGGCGTTGCCGTTTTTGTTGAATGTTTTTGATGATAATGGGTTTGGCACGGCTGTTTTGTCGAAGCCGGTGATTATTACGGGGTCGCAGGTGCCGATGTATTCGTTGTCATCGGAGGCGGAGGGGTTGAAATCGTTGCAGTTGAACTTTAATACGGATGCGTATCAGAATTTTTGTGGGGCGGTGGCATGTGCGCAGTTGGGGATAGCGGATATTGGTGTTTATTTTAATGCGAATCTGTATCGGGGGAATCGGGTTTTGAAGATTAATACGAGTGAGTTTCAGGCGTTTAATTCGCCGAATTATCCTGTTTTGGCTAAGTATGGTATTAATTTGGAGTTGTATGCGGAAAATATTTTGCCGGGGCCGGTTAATTATACGTTTAGTTTGGATAATCCGGAGAAGTTGGCGTTGGCGCAAAAGCAGTTGATGACGATTTTTGAGGTAATTGATGAGCAGACGATTATGCAGTTTAATGCGTTTCCGGCGCCGTATGATGCGAAGCTGGGGACCGCTTTTATTGCGGATTTGATTAGGGCGTGTGTGGCGCAGAATTTGAAGAGTTTGTTGTTGGAGTCGTATGGGGAGGGTAATTTCCCATCGGGGAATCCAGATAATCATGCGGCGGGGGGGATTTATCAGGCGTTGAAGGAGGCTGATGAGGCGGGGGTGATTATTATTGATAGTACGCAGGTGATTGCGGGGGTGGTGAAGAACTCTTCGTATGCGTCTGGAGCGTGGTTAGCAAAGGTAGGGGCGGTGAATGCGTTTGATATGACGGCGGTGGCGGCGTTGACGAAGACGGTGATTTTGTTGGCGGCGGGGGAGATGCATGGTTGGTCGGGGGAGACGATCAAGATGTTGTTGCAGTTGAATTTGACGGGGGAGATTATGAGTATGTCGCGGTTGGATAGTCGGATTAATAATGAGTTATTGGCGGGGCAGTCGATTACATCGTTGGATGGGACGGCGGTGTTGGTGAATGATCCGCGGCGGGGGTTGCGATTGGTGGGGGGCCGAGGGGAGTTGTTGTGGACGCCGTTTGGGTTGGATAGTAAAGGTGAGCCAGGCGATCTGAAAATGCAAAATAGTGGCAATCTTGTTTTGTATGGTGATAATAATAATCCGTTGTGGGAGACGGGAACGGCCAATCCGGAGGGGGCTTCATCGGTATTGATGCTGTGTGGGTCGTATGGGAAAGGGACGTTGCGGTTGTCGGTGTATGATTATTCACGGCGGAAAGAGACGGTTGTTTTGTATGCGCAGTAAGTGGTGTGTAATTGGAAGAGTCTGGAAATTGTTGTTGTGATGGTGTGTAGGAGGAAGGTTTGGTGGTTTTGGACGCGGATTTTGGGGTATACTATTTCTGTGATGGATCATGCTTATCAACAAGCGTAATTGTTTATGAATCTCAAATTAGCCCTAAATGATATTGAAAAACAGCCGCCTTTGAGTGTTAGCCGAGCGGAGCGGCATACTTATTATGAAGAGCAATTGGCACGTGTTCGGGCTAAGGGGTGGTCAGGTGATTGGCCATATCGTTTGGCCGAGAGGCAGAATAGTGAGCGGTATTCAGCTGAACTTGAAGCGTTTGAAGTAGAGATATATCAAGCAATTAACCAGGTGGCATGGGTGGAGTTTAGAACTGCTTATTCCGATGCGAGCCCTATACCGGTAAAATTAGAAGCACTCCTTTTAGGTGATCTTGATTCAGCCTTAAATGCGGCTGGTGAATTATGGGCATCACTTTGCCATCAACATGCTTATTTATCTTCAGCCGCTTTGCCGGCGTACCCATTTTTGCGATTGGCGCTTGAATACGGTCCCATTGTTTTGCAGATTGAGATACTTGATATTTTTCGTGGGTTTGCTACAGTCGAACTTAAAGAGTTTGGTATTGATAAAGTTGCATGGCACGAAGCGTTGGCTTCACGTATGCGGGCTGATATTGAATTGTTCAAGAAGATGTTGTTAGTTGAAGATGATGATGGTTTGGTTCGATATTTTGCTGAAGAGATATTGAAGAAATTAGCGTGATTTTTGTGCATTGGCAACTCTCCTTGGCTATGCTAGTTACTACCTAGGGACTGGTGTTCGTTTTTGTTACCCACAGGCCATATAATTGATCTATGTCTTCGCTAATTTTAGCCACAAAACTGTTTATTCCCCCCTCCCGGCTTGAAGTGATTCCTCGTGCCCGTTTACTCGCAAGGTTAAATGAAGGTTTGGGGCTAAATCAGGGGTTTGCTCGCAAGCTAACGCTTATTTCGGCTCCGGCCGGTTTTGGCAAAACCACATTGGCCAGCGCATGGATTAACAGTTGCGAATGGTCGGCCGCTTGGTTGTCGCTGGACGAAAGGGACAACGATCTAATCCGTTTTCTAACTTACCTCATCGCCGCATTGCAGACGATTGCCGCCCAACAATCCCCAGCAGGCACGTTTGGCAAAGGCGTCCTGGCTATGCTCCAATCCTCCCAACCATTAACCATCGAACCAGTTCTAACCGTACTGCTCAATGAAATCACCACCATTCCGGACAATTTTATTCTCGTTCTAGACGACTACCATGTCATCGATGCCGAATCTGTTGACACGGCTCTCACCTTTCTACTCACGCACATGCCTCCTCAAATGCACTTGGTTATTACAACTCGCGAGGATCCGCAACTGCCCTTAGCTCGGTTACGGGGTCGAGGCCAATTGACCGAAGTGCGGGCGGCTGATTTGCGTTTTACGCTGGCTGAAACGGCCGTTTTTCTCAACCAAGTAATGGGATTAACCCTGACCGCAGAAGATATTGCCGCGATGGAAACCCGCACCGAAGGCTGGATTGCCGGTTTGCAAATGGCGGGTCTCTCTATGCAAGGACACGCAGACGCCGCCAGATTTATACAGACATTTACCGGCAGTCATCATTTTATTCTCGATTATCTGGTCGAAGAAGTATTACAACGTCAGCCCAAACATGTCCGCAATTTCTTGCTACAGACGGCCATTCTCCACCAATTAAGTGGCTCGCTGTGCGAGGCCGTCACCGGACAAAAAGATAGCAACGGGATGCTAAAGGCACTAGAACGAGGCAATCTGTTCGTCGTTCCCCTTGATGATCAGCGCCAATGGTATCGCTATCATCACCTCTTCGCTGATGCCCTCCAAGCGCACGCTATGGAGAAACAGCCTCAGCAGATGCCGAGTCTGCATCTGCGTGCCAGTGAATGGTATGCCCAGCACGGTCTACTGGTCGATGCGATTCGCCATGTGCTCGCCGCCGAAGATTTTGAACAGGCCGCAAGTTTAATAGAGTTAGTCATACCCACAATGGAAAGCAGTTTCGAAATCGCTACATGGCTGGGCTGGGTAAAGATACTCCCCGAAGCATTGATCCATGTCCGGCCTGTGCTCAGTGTTGGGTATGGATGGGCGTTGCTAGAGAGCGGTGAAATGGAGGCCAGCGAGGCGCATTTTCAGAATGCCGAACAGTGGCTCGACTTGGTAGCAGACAGGAACGAACATCCTGAACGCCTACCAACCGAGATGGTTGTTGCTGATAAAGCACGATTTTGGTTACTACCATCGTCAATTGCCACTGCCCGAGCTTATCGGGCGCTGGCGCTCGGTAATATATCTGATACTGTGATGCATGCCCAAGAAGCACTTGACCTTTTGCCTGAGGGAAATAATCAATGGCATGGTGGCGCTTCGACCCTGCTAGGACTTGCCCAATATGCCAGCGGAGATTTGGAAGCAGCTAATCGCACCTTGGTTGATTTCATGACCCATGCCCAACAGGCCGAGAAACTATCAGATGTCATCAGTATCACCTTCATTCTGGCTGACCTCAGAATAGTGCTCGGCCGTCTTCACGAGGCGTTTAATACGTATCAACAATCATTGCTACTCGCGGCTGGTCCGGAAGAGACCATGATTTTAGGAACGGCCGATCTATTCAGAGGGCTCAGTGAACTCTACCGAGAACGGGACGATCTGGAAGCGGCTAAACAATATCTACAGCAAGGCGAAATGTTAGGCAAGCAAGCGGCATTACCGAATTGGCCATCTCGCTTGTACCTTGCTCAGGCTGAATTGAAGAAGAGCCAAGGGGATCTGGATGGCGCTCTTGATTTAATAGAAAAAGCTGAGCGTCTGCACATCAGAACCCCATTGCCCACCGTGCGTCCCTTGGCGGCGTTGAAGACACGCCTGTGGATTGCGCAAGGCCGACTGGCTGACGCTTGGAATTGGGCATGGGAGCAAAATCTGACCGTTGCCGATGACCTCAGTTTTCTACGCGAGTTTGACCATATCACCTTGGCTAGGGTTCTTATCGCCCAATATAGGAGTGACAAGGCTGACGGCTCCATCCAAAAGGGGCTGGAATTACTAGCCCGCCTCTTGGAGGCAGCGGAAACCGGAGGTAGGATGGGAAGTGTGATCGAAATTCTGATGTTGCAGGCTCTCGCCCATAAGGCAAAGGGGGACATCACTAGGGCAATGGGGGCTTTGGAACGAGCTCTGACGCTGGCTGAACCAGAAGGTTACATCCGTATCTTTGTCGATGAAGGTCCCCCCATCATAGATCTGTTACAAGAGGCTAAGAATCAGGGTATCACACCCAACTATTTGAATCAATTATACGCCGCTGGGGCGAAGACTGACGGCAAAACAACCGTTTCTCAACCGTTAATCGAGCCATTGAGCAAGCGTGAGCTGGAAGTGCTCAAACTGCTTGGCTCCGACTTAAGCGGCCCGGATATTGCCCGCGAATTGATGGTGTCCCTGAATACGATGCGTTCCCACACCAAAAACATCTACAGCAAGCTCGGGGTGAATAGTCGCAGAATGGCCGTCCGTCGCGCTGAAGAACTTGGTTTGTTGTAGCGAAGAAACAATTGGCAGGGGCGAGTCGATGGTTTGCCCTTGCATACCGTATCAACCCCACGAAAATTTAAAGACCCAAATAATAAGATGCCAGAATTTTATTAACGGCCGTTGGCCCGCTTTCCCAACCTAATCCCCAGTTTGCTATAGTAATCACCACCTCAATCACCATATCTGGTGATGACGCCTCACCACATTTATTTGTATCATCTATAAAAGGAATTTGTACGAGACGCAATATGAATGAAACAAGCATATAAACTGAACAAATATTTTTCTATAGGAGATACATAATGAATGATTTACAAAAAATAGGTGGCATAGCCGCATTGGTTAATGCCTTAGCCTACATGATTGGCTTGGGAGTCGCGTTAACATTACTGTTGCCCGTTTTGGGTTCTGAGCCCGCAGAGTATGTGGCTTTTCTCGCCGATAACAAGACCCTCTTGGATACTTGGCATCTGATTATCTACATCGTTGCTGGTGTCTTTATGGTGCCTTTGGTCTTGGCACTCCACGACCGATTGAAGACAGGCTCTTCAGCCATAATGCAGATAGCGACCGCTTTTGGACTTATCTGGGCTGGCCTAGTCATTGCCAGCGGCATGCTTCTCATCAACGATTCGGGCATCGTCGTCTCTCTCTATCAACAAGACCCGGCGCAAGCTGTAACGGTTTGGCTAGCCCTTTCGGCTGTGGAGAACGGGTTAGGTGGCGGGATCGAACTTCCTGGCGGTTTATGGGTTTTGCTCTTAAGTTGGGTCGCCTTAAAAAATGGTGGCCTTTCCAAGGCATTGAGCCTCCTTGGTATCGTAATCGGTATGGCGGGTATCCTTACCGTTAGCCCATTTCTTCAGGAGTTAGGTACTGTTTTTGGGCTGGGATTCGTCGTCTGGTTTATCTGGGCGGGAATCATCATGCTACGCTGAAACCCAATCAGGAGCAAATGGTTCTGTTGCGAAAAATTTCACACTGAGGTAACCTTTGTCACTTCTGACTTGAATCATTCTTTGAAGAAGATGAGCAACATTGTCGAGCAAGCGTATCGCTTGCTCAAATGGCGAATCAAGCTCGGCTTGGGATTTGGTTCATAGGCAACAGAACCGATTTTGTTTGGATAGTGTGAGGTTGCATGACAGTTATTGAAATTGTGATGGGGATTTTTGTGTTGTTAGAGCTGTCAAATATTGTGACGATGTATTTTTTCCCTAGTTCTAAAAAGGCGAATTCGGTGGGGGTTTTTACGGCTTGGGAGCAATCGAAGCAGTACCCAGAGATTCATGAGTTTATCAAATATCTTGTTTATTGGGTGACTGGTTCTAAATTGATCTTTATCTTTTTGTTGGTGGTGATCATTGTTTATGGTGAACCGGCTTTGCAGCGGATGAGTTTGCTGGCGTTGACGGTAGCGGTGGCTAGTTTTTATTGGCGCTTATTTCCATTGATTAGGAAGATGGATCGGAGGGGGAAGATTGAGCCTCAAAATTATTCGCTTATATTGGGGGGGCTGATTTTTGGGTTTATTGTGATGTTTGTGATTGCTTTGGTGGTTGGCTGAGAACGAGTTTGAATAAAGGGTGAATTTAGGAGTGGATACCTGCCTGCGTAGGTATGACGACGCTTGAGGTGAGGGTTGGTTTGAGTAGGTTTGGTGGGTTTTGACGCGGATTTTGGGGATTGGGCGGATTTTTTTTGTGTTGGTGAAGTGAGGAGGGGGGTGTTGGGGATAGGGTTGTTAGAGATTTATGTGATAAAATGCATGAGATGGTTCAGAATTAACTTTACAAATGATGATGGGATTTGCTGAGAGCAAGGCCAAATCAGCGGTGATGTTAGAAGTGGATACCTGCCTGCGCAGGTATGACATCGCTATTAAGGGATTTGTTAATGATTATGAACCATCCCAAATGCATCAATAGAAACGTAATAATGGTTTAAGCGTAGGGACAAAAGTTATGAAGTTATCGGGACATACAATTTTAATTACAGGTGGTGGTTCAGGGATTGGGCTGTCGTTGGCGGGGGCTTTGTTGCAGAAGAAGAACGAGGTGATTATTTGTGGCCGAACCTTGTCGCGGTTGGAGGCGGCGCAAAAAGCGCAGCCTGGTCTGCATATCGCGCAATGTGATGTGAGTGATGAGGCGCAGGTGGTGGCGCTTAAGGCTAGATGTGAGGAGGAGTTTGGGGGGATTACGGTGTTAATCAATAATGCGGCTATTTATCAGCAGTTTGTTATCGGGGGGGATGAATTTCCGTTAGAAAAAAAGATGAGGGAAGTGGCGATTAATGTGCAGGGGCCGATGCGTATGGTGCACCATTTTTTGCCGATGCTGTTGTCAAAACCAGAAGCGGCGATTGTGAATGTGACATCTGGTTTAGCGTTTACACCGTATACGCTGGCGCCGATTTATTGTGCAACGAAGGCTGGTTTGCATTCGTGGACGCTTTCTTTACGGAATCAGTTGGCGGATACGTCGGTTAAGGTGTTTGAATTGATGCCACCGTTGATTGATACGGAGATGACGCGTGAGGTGGATGGGATTCCGAAAATGTCGACAGATGTGTTGACAGAGCATTTTTTGAAAGGGTTTGGGCGTGATAAGTATGAAATTGTGCCTGGTATTAGTCGGATTATGCGTATGATGTCACGGTTAACGCCTAATTTAACTGTTAAGATGATGAATCGGTAATTGTGTAATGGGAACAAGACAAGGATATTGGCATTGGCTTAAGCGCGGGGGGCAAATGGGGGGGCTTCTTTTTGTGTTCTTAGTTGTGATTGGTTTTGCTTATCAACAGATGGCTACGGCGCGTGATCGGCAGGCGATGCCGATGCGTGGTGAGCTGGTTTCAGTGGGGGATTATCAGCTGCATCTGGTGTGTGAGGGGGCGGGTTCGCCAACAGTACTGTTTGAGTCTGGTTTTGGGAGTTGGTCGGTTGATTGGTTGCATTTGCAACAAGAGTTGGCGCAGGAGACACGGGTATGCAGTTATGATCGGGCGGGGTTAGGGTGGAGTGAGGGGGCTGGTCGGGTGTTGACGGTGGAAGCGATGGCGCGCAATTTGCATACGTTGCTGGCTAATGGTGGGGAGTCGGGGCCTTATGTTTTGGTGGGGCATTCCTTGGGGGGGATATTGGTGCGGGCGTTTTATGGGCAGTATGGGGATGAGGTGGCGGGTATGGTTTTGGTGGATTCGGCGCATGAGAATCAGACACAGCGGACCGCCGAGGTGGTGGGGGGCGAGGGGCGTGAGAGCGATCCGTTGCAGATTGTTTTGCAGATTTGTCGTGTTGTTGGTCCGGTGGGGGTCATTCGTTTGTTGGGGGTGCCGGATGCATTTTTTGGTGGATTGTCGTATTCGGAGGAACAGTATGAGGAAGTGATGGGGTTGGCCAATCAAAACGGGTATTGTGAAGCGATGCAGTATGAGAATGAGTTGGTGTGGATGTTTACGCAAGAGGAGCAGGCTTTGGTTGATTTGGAGGATGTGCCGTTATTGGTGTTAAGTAATGTGATGACGGCGGAACAGGTTTTGAGCGTGAGTGGGGTGGCCGAGGTGACGGCGGAAGAGATGGCTGATTTGGAGCGGTCGTTGCAGGTGGCGAATGAGCTTAGTCAGGAGTTGGCGGCGTTATCGACAGCAGGGGAGTGGCGGCCGATTACGAATACGACTCATTATATCCATTTAGATAAGCCGGAGGTGGTTTTGGCGGGGATTTGGGATGTGTTAGAGGAAGTGACGGAGTGATGATCCGTTTTTTTGAGGGGAGTGAGGCAGAGTATGCGGCCGTTGTGACTCTTTATAATAATGTGTGGCCTGATGAGCGGCAGTTTGGGATTGAGCAGTGGCGTGAAAATGATGATGAGTGGCCGGCGGGGATGCTTAATCAGCGGTTTGTGGCCGAGGCTGATAATCGGATTGTGGGGATGGGGGATTGTTTCGAAAAATATTGGAAGCATCAAGAGGGGACGATTCATATCGCATTTCATGTGCAGCCAGATTATGAAGGGGAAAATGTGGAGCAACGATTGTATGAGGCGATGTTAGATTTTATCGGGAGGGAAAGGCCGGATTTCAAGATAGTAGCGACAGAAGCGAGAGAAGATCGGGTGGGGCGGGTTCAGTTTTTGCAAGAGCGGGGGTTTGAACCGGTTATGAGGTCGCCTAAGGCGGTGTTTGATGTGACGCGTTTTGATGAGACCGCTTATCAAAGGTTGTTTAGCCAGTTGGCAGGGGAAGGGATACACATTTATACATTGGGGGAGTTGTATGAGCGTGAGCCGAATTGGAAGCAAAAGTTGCATGCGTTGCGGTGGGCGCTTATTCAGGATGTGCCCTCGGTTGAGCCACCGACGCCTGTTTCTTTGGCTGAGTTTGAGCGGATGATTTTGGATGATCCGGCTTTGGATGAGCGGGGGTGGTTTGTGGCGGTGAATGAGGCGAAGCAGTTTGTGGGGATGAGTAATGTGTGGGTGAATGATCCGACGTATGAGCGGTTGGATACGGGTTTGACGGGGGTTATCAGAGGGTATCGTCGGCGGGGGATTGCGACGGCGTTGAAGGTGTGTACAATTAGGTTTGGGCGGGAGCTGGGGGCGCGTTTTATTGAGACGGCGAATGAGGAGAATAATCGGATGTATGATTTGAATTTACGGTTGGGGTTTCGGCCGAGGGCGGCGTGGATTAGCTATTATTTGCACAGGAAAAATATATTATGATAAACCTTTTACTTCAAATTTTTGGTCTGTTGTTGCTTTTGGCGGGATTAGGATTTGGGTATTGGCGCTGGATTAAACCGCATGAAAGCGGGCTTGGTTGGCAGGAAAAGGGTTTGCTTCTGCTGGTGGTGCTCACGTTGATGGGGGGATTTATTGGGAGTCCTTTTTGGTGGCTTGATGAGGTGCGTAGTTTTTCGTGGGATTTGCCACCGTTGGCGAGTCGTATGTTAGCCTCGGCCGGCTGGGCCTTTTTCGTCGTCTGCTGGCACGTCTTGCAACGGCCGACTGACCGCCGCCTACGTCTGGTTATGATCTTGTTGGCCGTTTATTTGGTGCCGTTAGCAGTTGCCGCCCTACTGTTTCATTTAGACCGATTCGATTTCGCGGCCCCGATTACATATGCCTTCTTTAGTATCGTGGTGCTGATGTGTATCGGCTCTATGTGGTATCTTTGGCGACAGCCGGAAGCCTTTGCCGATGAACCAGCTGATTTGGAACCGCCGGCACCGGCTGTACGTTATTGGTTGATGGGGGTGGCGGCTATCACGGGGTTGTGGGGGTTGGCACTGTTTGTGACTGATAATGGCCCCTCGGCCTTCATTTGGGTGTGGTCGGGTGATTTGCTCACGAGCCGGCTGATTGGGGTGATGTTGGTAGCGATTGCGGTGGGCTCTGTCTATAGTTTGCCGGCGCGGGGAACGGTACGGCCGATGTTGGCGATGATTATGACTTATGGATTGGGTTTGGCCGTGGCGAGTATGTGGAATGGGGTGGCCGGTTTGCCGATTAAATGGTCGTATACGATTGTGTTTGGGATTATCTTTTTGGTCTCGAGTTTGTTCTTTTTCAGGAGATCTATGAGTAGCGTGTAGCTAAGATAATCTAGAATTTGCTGTTGTGATTGTGTGTTGGTGGAAGGTTCGGTGGTTTTGAACGCGGATTTTGGGGATTTTGGGGATTTTTTTGTTGATTTAAGGGTAAGGTTTGTTTGGAAAGCGTTAGGTTAAATAACTTAAAGGGTAAGATAATGATTACAGAAATTGAAGATTATTTTACGAAGGGGTGTGGCCGTTGTGAGCGGTTTAATACGGCGGATTGTTCGACGCGGCAATGGGCGGTGGGGCTTCGCGAGTTGCGGGCGATATGTTTAGAGGCGGGGCTTACTGAAGAGGTTAAATGGGCACATCCGTGTTACGTGCATAGTGGGCGTAATATTGCCATTATGGGGGCGTTTCGTGATGACTTTCGGCTTAGTTTTTTTGAGGCGGCGTTGCTGAAGGATCCGGAAGGGGTGCTGGAACCCGCGGGGCCTAATACCCCGCATCCGAATGTGATGCGGTTTACGGCTAATGAGCAAGTGGGGGAGATGGCGGCTATTATCCGCGCTTATTTGCAAGAGGGGATGGGGTATGCGGAGGCGGGTATTAAGCCGCCAAAGGTGGAAAGGGAGTTAGATTTTCCGGATGAGTTGGTGGAGGCGTTGGATGGGGACCCGGAATTGGCCGAGGGGTTTTATAGTTTGACGCCGGGGCGGCAAAGGAGCTATATCATCAATTTGAACTCAGCCAAGAAATCGGAAACGCGGGTGGCCCGGATTGTTAAATTTCGGGACCATATTTTGGCGGGTAAGGG
>DATHYN010000183.1:0-9619 GCA_035459145.1 Anaerolineae bacterium
TGGTAAATTACTTGCAACTTCTTTTTCCCAATGGCATACTTGTTGTTGAGACATCGTTTTCTCCTGTTGTTGTATTTAGCGGTATGACACACTAAGATTACGATGTCTTTTCTTTTTTTCAAAAAACCTAGCCCCAAAAGGAGCCCCCCAGCCCCCCCCCTTTTTTTGCTTATCCTTGACCCATAGCCCATATCTCTTCGTCGCGACGCCAGTACCAGATCCCTAAGCCTAAACTGACAATTAATAATAACCATTCATGTGGTTCGGGGACACCGTTTAAGGGCATACTGTTGGTTTCACCAACGGCATCGTGCTCACGATCAAAGCGATCGTCGCCTTGCTCTAATTGATCGAGTAGGCGTTCCTGAGCGGTGGTGACCAAAACAATCATGGAGGAGTAGGGGGTGACAATGCTGTGCTCCACGGCCAACGCATGCAAGCCATCTAACGCTTCTAGCTGATCGAGATTTTGCCGTTGGCGAACCATCTCGCTCAAAATATAGAAGCGAGCGGCCAAAGGAGCAAATTCGGCGTCATTCTCGACCACCTCGCCTGTCGTGGGCATCAACCGCCACAATAAACCATCAACATATTGTACCGACCCATCGGCTGCTTGATTGGCCAAACGGGTCAACGCCTCTTGTACCGAGCCAGCTGATCCGCCGCCACTACTTTGAATCACGGCCAGTGTGGCATCATCATAGCCTAAAGGTAAATCATCATTCAAATGGACAAACCATAAGGGGACATCAACCGTGGGTATATCGCCTTGCGCTTCGCCGAGCTCATAGCCAGCCCCATCAGTTAAGATTAAAACGGCATCGTACGCCCGTTCTCCCTGTAACTCGGCAAACTGTTGTAATAGATCGCCTGGCTTTTGTCCGCCGAAAAAGAGGATGTCGTTGACGGCAAAATCGGTTGTTAAGGGGAGGATGGATGCTTTTTCGGGGTGGACGGCCGAGCTGGTTAAGTAGAGATCGACGGGCCAATCAGCTAATGCGGCCAACGCTTCTTCGACCTCGGCCGTATAATCACGCATACTATACGACCGGTCCAGCACCACCGCCAAACGGGTCTCGGCTGGTAATGTTGCCAACCCAGCTGGCGGAGCGACCCACACGGTCATCCCGTTGCCTAAATCGATCTGTTTATTCGTAAAGGTAGCGACCCGCTTGGCCTCAACCGCTTCTGGCAACCATGTCTCTTCATCAAGGCGAACCGCTTGCCCATTGATTAAACGTTCACTTTTGTCCGTCCAGTAAATGTTAAAACGCTCGGCTAACTTAGGCAGCGGCCAAGCATCATCCTCGGCCAACACCGCCATCGTCACCCACAGGTGCAACGGTGGCCCATTATTGATGTCGCTGATGAAGCCCCACTCTTCGTTCCAATCAACCGTCATCGGTTCGATGGGGAAAACGCGCAACCGGTATTGACGCGGCCCGATCTGTTCCAGTAGAGCGGGGTCTTGTTGAACCTGTACTTGGCTTTCGTAGACCGCCTGCGCCGCGCCGCGCGGCGCGACCCGATGCTCGAAACGTTCTGCCCGATCGGCGCTGTTGCCCAACCAAACACCGGTCAACACGGCCGATTCAGGCAAACTGAAGTAGTAGACGACCTCTTGCTGACGCATCGTTTGGTTCTCGTACACTTCATATAACTCAATTTCTGCCCATTCCCCATGTTCAGTCACAGTTACCTCTTGTCGGGATAAGAAGACTTCACGGTTGTCGACCGCCTGCACCGCTTCCCGCCCTCGATTAGCATCCCACGTCATGCCGACGGCGCGCACAATTGACTCTTTTTCCCCTTGTTGAATCGGTTCATCAAAATATTGTTGGTATAGATCGGCCGCTTCCATCGCTTCCGCTTCAAATACTTGATTACCCCAACGTTCTTGTGACGCATGGGTGGGGTCGATCGTTTGATAGAGCAATGGTTGGGCGAAGAAATCGTGTCCTGTTTGGAGCCGCGCTTGCGTTTCAGGTGTGGCTAAATTGCGGTAGAGTTCGTGCATTAAATTGCTCTCGCCCTCGGCCGAGGCGTATCGCATCGGGGCCAAATAAGCGTTCAACAAGCCGTTTTTAATCTGCTCTTCCTTATCCAATAATGCCGATGCCGCTACTTTATCCGTTGGCTCAGTAGCTAAGGTCGTGAAGGCGCTGGCTTGTGGCTGACGATTGCTCACCTGCAATAAAACGATCCAGCCGATAGTTACCACCAAGACAACGCCCCAGACCAATCCATTGGACCGTTGTTGGCGAACCAAACGATTCGTTTGCCACCAGGCTCGCCCATACAACGTTATCGAGACCAAAGGGAGGACCATGGTTAACAGACCGGTTATGAATAACAACAAAAAGCCGGAAAAGGCAAACGGTAAGTAACGCAACTCATTCCAATTGAGCTGTTGCCACTGCTCCCAAGAGGGAATCATATCAGGGATTTCCCGCAGAAAGCTTAAATAGCCGTTGATGAACGGCGGCAGATAAAGGCTAAACCAGCTTAAACAGTAGACACCGACCACCAACAACAAGGTTAAACCGACAAAACGGACATCAGCGATGACGGGGGAGGGTGTTGCGGCGGTCGCTTGCCCATCTTTGGGGCGGGTGGCGATCAGATACCAGCCAAAGGTGATCACGCCGATAATCGCTGTCCCCAACAAAAAGCGTAAGCCCCAGCCCATCTCGCGCACGGCAAAGAAGCGTAAGGCGAGTAACATCATCAAGGGGGCTTCAATCCCATAGCCTAAGGCGAATAAGCGTTCGGGATGATGTCGTAGCCAGACATAGCCGACGATAGAGACTAGCAAGGGCACGGTGGCCAAAGTGGCCCCATAGGCGAACATATTGAGGGGGACAAAGCCGGTGCGCACGGCCATGATTAAGTCGGGTAAAATGACAGGGGCAAAGCCTAAGATCATAAAGCTAATAAAAACTGTATTCCATATCCAGAAGAGGATACCACCGATGAGGGGCAGCACTGCCCCTACTTTTTTTATTTTTTCGTTCATATTTTTTCCTTTTATGTATAGCCGCAAGAATTTAAAGAGGGAAATTACACATGTTGTTAGATTATGAGTGGATTCCTGCCTGCGCAGGAATGACAGAATTGTGGGGTGTTGGTGTTGCCGTGATGTTCACATAAAAATTAAAAGTCGTTTCTGGTTACTTTCGTCATCACGTTCCGTAAATCATGTAGAAAGGCTTGCCCCTCGGCCGCTGCCCAATCGACATCCCCATCAAAGGCGACGGTTACCAGCACCCATTCATCCCGTTGCCAATCGACATCGGCCCAGATGCGGGTGGCGTAATCATCGGTGATTTGGGTTGATGATTGGAACCAGTAGACGGCCGAGCGTTCGTCGTTGCCATTGCCTAACGTTACTTGGCGGACGGGAAAGTCGGTCGCGACCAAATGGGTTTGGCTTTGCAATGTGCGCCAGCCACTGCCCTCAAAGCAGCGTTCCGGATTGTGGTGGGCGTGCCAGTTATCAGCAATGACAAACAGCATTGTCCCCGATAACGAGCCATAAGTGAAGGTCAAGCGCTCGGCCGCCTTGGCCCCATCCTGCTCTAACCACGCCCAAGATTCTTCGGCTAAGGGATATGCTTCCGTTACCAATTTATCGGGAAAGGGCCACGCGGGTGGCGCGACCAAGGTCGTGGCGCGCACAGTCGATTGATAGGTGCCGGCCAACAGAATGGTGGTGATAATAATGAGGGCGCGTGAGGAGCGCCCCATCGGCGGGGGGGCTGTGTCTGTAGCCACCGGTATCAAATCCCGTTCCGATTTGGCTTGGCGCAAGAGCCACAAAGCGAAGAGACAGCTACCGATAAAGCCTAACAGGCCGAGGGGGACATGGAGCATATCGGCCAAAATGGGTAAGTTTAAGACAGTGCCAGTCAAGACTAAAATGGCGACGCGGATGAAATTAGAGAGGATTAAAGCGATTAAGAGGATGGAACCGATTAAAAGCCAGCGCCAATCGAGCCGTTTGTGTTCTAGCCAGCTGATGGCGAGGAGAAACATGCCGCCGGTCCATAAGCTATTGACGCCACTACAGGGGACATCGACATGGGTCATCCCATTTTCTAAGACGAGGATGGTGTCAACGCCAACGGAGCCGATGCCGAAGAGGGCTAAGCCGTCGCGGACGGCGGCGGCGGTGGCGAGGCGGAGGGGGTAGCCGACGAAGGTTTGGAGGTGGGTGTTAATGGGGAGGGTGCCGGCGAGGAGCATGGCGAGGGGGAGGCCCGCCCGCCAGCGGGCGGGGGGGAGCCAGAGGCCGAGGAGGCCGTAGGCGGAGATGACGGCGAGGGTGGCCGAGAGGACATTGATATCGAGCCAGCGTTCACAGAGCCAAAAGAGAGCGGCGCCGCCGATTAGCAATGTTAACGGCCACGGCCGCCATTGCCATGTTGCGTCCCAACGAAGCGGTTGTTTCGTTCGTTGCCATCGGCGGAGGAGCATGACCCCTATGGCGATTAAGACGAACTGATTGGTGCGGAAATCTTGCCGTGAAAAAATCATTTGCACGTAGGGAAAGAGCGGGGTGAACAGCCATAACCAAGCCAGTATTAACAACCCATTCCATGCTAACTGTTCCCTATTTATATTATTTAATGGTTGTTGTTGAATATGATGCACCATAGATAAATCAATCTCCATCTCCATTGAGCAAAGTTTAGACAAGATTTACCGACCACATAGCGGTTAAATCGTATACAGTTGCTACCATATCATAAGACAGAGAAAGAAAATCCACGCCAAACCTACGTTTTTCCCGCGTATTCCCCATACCGTTGTTTAAAGAGGTCGGGTCGTTTGTGTCGTAGTAAGCGGACAAAATCATCATATTGGTGGAGATAAGGAGTTACGAGCAACAAGCCATCCCCAGCAAAAGTTGTTCTATATAGCCAACCCATTATTTTTAAGGGCCAGCTGCTACCCTTGATTCCGATGTAGATTGGCCCAGAGACGGGTGATAGATCGATAATGGTACTTATTTGCGAGAATGATAGCCAAGCGGTGGGGATGAGGCCCCAAAATAGGCGTAACTGGAAGCGGTCTTTGTCAACAACAATATCGGGGACAAGATAGAGGGGCATGATAATGAAGCCGATTGTGGTTATGATGCTGATGAAGATGAGTTCTGCTAAATAGAGGTAGAAGCGGAGGTCAAAAGCGGACGTAGCCTCATAAAAGTGAATAAAGGTCCATTCTCTATAAAGTAGTGACCAGGTTAAAAATGATAGTAGGGTGAGGATGAGGAGGCCGAGGGTGAGGATGGCCGAGGCGATTAGTCGAAGCAATAACCAGTTACGATACACTTTCATTGCGCACCCTTCCTTGCGATGATGTTTTTTTTGTTATGAAGAGACGTTTATACTCTGATGATGCGACAGATACTATTTAAAATCAAGTGCACCTTAATGAGAGTAGATTATCGACAGACACGTTATATATCGTTGCCAAACAGAGACTGACAATTATATTATACCTCAAATTAATATAATTGTTGACAATTGTATTAAAGCTGGGGGGGGGGGAAATATAGTTGTATAAAACTATATAAATTATTTGATGCCTGTCTTATAATAGCGGCATGGATATGTTAACGGTAAAACAAGCAGCTAAAGAGCTGTCGATAGCAGAAACAACATTACGATTTTATTGTCAAGAGGGACGAATTGGTACCAAAGTTGGTCGCCAATGGGTGATTACCCGGAAGGAGTTAGAGCGATTTCAATCTAAGCCACGGCCAGTTGGCCGCCCGCCAAGTGATAAACCAGAGTAATTGTGATTTTGAAGGTAACAGATCGGTTATTTTAAACAATAGCGACTGCCAGCGATTAAATCGTGGCAGTTGCTGTTGCTGGTTCAATAAAGATTTAGTATCTGTGATATAATGATTAGATAGTTGTAGCCACAATACCCTCACCATAGAAAATGCCACATATTATCAGATAAGCACCAGTTTGAACTTTTGGTGTTATATGCTATTACTTTTTCTTAACTAATCTGAGTTCGATAATGAATTAAACCTGTGGATGAGTTGGTTACTGTGTTGCTAGGGTAGATTTCTCGACTTCGTTTAATCCTTGATTTAGGGGTGAGGCTTGTCGAGGGTGGGGCGAATTGAACTGCGCTCGAAATGACGTTGGGAGGAGGGAGCGAATTGCCGAACTCAGGTTAACTATCACTATAGTGAGGTTAAATTATGCGTTGGAAATTGCCGTTGGTTACCCTTTTTTTGCTTTTATTGTGGGCTTATCCTCCCCCATCAACCTATGCAGAGGCGAGCTTGCCTGGTAGCTGGAGTGCCGTCACATCGATGAATTTTGCTCGAGAAAATCATCGTATGACCTTGTTAGCGGATGGGCGGGTATTGGTCACGGGTGGGGCTGAGTTTGGGGGAGCACCGGTCACCTATCAATCGGCGGAAATTTATGACCCGCAAGCTGATAGTTGGTCGATGACCAGCAGTAATATGAATAATGTGCGTCAATCCCATTCGGCTACTTTGTTAGCGGACGGGACTGTTTTGGTGGCTGGGGGTTCTAATGGCACGGCGGCTATCAGTGGGGCGGAAATTTACGATCCGGTTACTGATAGTTGGACCGCGACGGGGAGTATGAATCAGGCTCGCCACAGTCATAAGGCGGTGCGGTTGTTGAATGGGTCGGTTTTAGTGGTGGGAGGTGTTGGTGCGGCGGTGCTAGATAGTATTGAAATATATCATCCATTTACAGGTACATGGAGCAATGGGGCTAGTTTTACGACGTTACGGGCAAACTTTGATATTGTGTTATTGGCTGACGGCCGTGTTTTGTTGGTGGGTGGATATGCGAATAGTGATGAATCTGATCTGTATCAAATTTATGATCCGGAGACGAATACATGGGGTCCTGAAGGGACAATTAATGATCAGCGCAATAGTTTGAGTGCCACGTTGCTGGCTACGGGTCAGGTTTTGCTGGCTGGTGGGGAAGATGCATTTCCGACGACCAATGTGAAAACAGAGTCATTTAATCCGACGACGACCGTCTCTAATTACACGACTGGGGATATGCCCAATATACGTGTGTCACATACTGATTATGTTTTGCCAAATGGTCAAGTTTTGTTGGTGGGTGGTTTTAGTGGTGGAGCGACGATGACAACGTCTGCGTATGATCCGGCGACACAATTATGGAGTAGTTCGGGTAGTATGGTGGGCAATCGGTCTAATAACCAGGGGGTTAGTTTGCTTGATGGGCGTATTTTAGTGACGGGTGGGTATGATCTTAGCACGTTTAATACAATTGGTACGAGCGAAATTTATGAGCCGAGTGTGACGCAGACGCATTGTGGGGTGACGGCTGGTTTGAATCGGTTTCATTTTGAAGGGGTGCAAGTTGATATCAATTTGAGTAGTGTGGGGGATATTGATTGTTTGACTGTGTATCGGGTGGGGGCGAATCATGCTGAGGCGACGGATACGGTGAAGGCGCGGGAGCATTGGTTGATAACGGCCGTTAACAGCAGTAGCAACCCCGCCTCCGGCTACAGCGCCGATTTGATTTTGCCCCATCTACATAATAGAGCGACAGATATCAGCGCTTGTCGGCATGAGGGTGGAGGCAGTTGGAACTGTGGCTTAAGCCAGTCGGCCACGGCCAACACGATTACCGTTACCAATGTCAATCAGTTCTCCGCTTGGTTAGTCAACGATGAGACATTGCCGACAGCCGTGACCCTGCATGGCGTGGCGGCTGAAGAGACATTTGATGTGATGATGTCTGTTTATGTGTTTGTGCTGGCGATTGTTTTGTTGCTGATAACGAGTGGGGTGCTATGGTATAAGCGAGAGGAATTGTGGTCGTGATTTAAGGCCAGAAGAAACGCATTCCGTAGGAGTAGAGTAATTGTGGACTATTTGTGGACTCTGTTTCTTTTGTTGTTGGTATACTAATATCAACTTAATCAATTAGCAAGTCAGCAATCATTTGAGGTGATATTATGAAAATCAAAACAAACATTAAATCTGGTGCCCGCGCTTTTTCTGGCTAAAAATTACTACTTTTATAGTGATATAAAATAGTTCGCAATCATTTGAGGTGATATTATGAAAATCAAAACAAACATTAAATCTGGTGCCCGCGCTTTTTCTGGCTAAAAATTACTACTTACATAGTGGTATAGAGTGCAAAAAAACATCTCTGCGGAGATGTTTTTTTGCGTTTTGTGCTTACTGATATGGATATTTTACCAATATGGTCTCCCGATGGGCGACATATAGCTTTTGTTTCACCATATTCCAATGAAAGGCTAGAAATCCATATTATTAATGCTAATGGAACGCATTTGCAGCAACTAACTGCTGACCCAACTAATTTGCAAAATGGATTATTTACTATAGATAATTATCCTAGTTGGCAACCTATGTCTGTTCGATGATATAAGTAGGGTTATGAAGTTGAGATGGGGGAGAGGTGCACGATTGAGAAATTCACAGGTAAAAAGGTGTTTTAGTTGGCTGAGGCTTGTTGGGGTGAGGGGGTTGTGGTTTGCTTGGCTATCTGTGCGGAGGAGGGCGGGTTGTCGGGGGGCCGCCCTCCGGGTCTACCGCCGTTGGGTGAGGGGAGTGGGTTGTGCTGGAGGCGAGGGGGTTTTGGTTAGTTATATTTGAAGGAGTTGAGAGGGGAGGAGGCCGAGTGTCGCAAGGATGTGAACATGCTATACTAATTCTTCTAGCGAAGTTAGTTCAGCCATAAAGAGGATATGAATCTGGTATTGGATATGGATCGAAATAGGGCTTATCAACGACGGCACCAGCAAAGACAGAAATTTGCTAAGATGGGGAATACGATTGTCCTTTCAATATCCAGCTAGTTGGCAACTCTTTGTTGCGATTGATACGCACCAGATTTTTTTAGGGTACAGTTCTCATATACGTCCTGCCGAAATAGTTATATGGGTCATCGATAAGACTGCCTCTCCCTCTTTATCTTTAAAAGATATTGTCAAGCAAGAAATGACGATGCCTCGGGATATACCAACTGATGCTAAAATAACGACGCTTCTAGCCCCAAAACAAGTTGTGGTTAATAATTTGTTTGCTATGAAAGGAAAAGTGCGTGTTCAGTTATCTACAAAAAAAAGCGATTTTGCTCACATAACGATTCTTGTCATCGAAGGGGAAAGTGAGTTTGTATTAGTACATGGGTTTAATGAGAATATAGATTTTTTACCAATTGTAAACAGTTTTGTTTTATCATCGAAAATAAGCTTTGATGGAAAAGATTATGAAACTTTATAAAAATCGGTTTGAACTTAAAATAATTTCGATATGGCCTATGTTTTTAGGTGTGTTAATTGTTTGTGGGTTATTATTTTTTATACTTTCAACTATTCATTGGCAATTTGTGTATGTAAGGCCATTCCGTGATAATGCTTTTGGATTATCCTTTTTTTTGTATTTAGGGGAAATAGGGGTAGAACCACACTAAAGTGTGTATGAACGTTAAAAATGGCAAAATTTGACAAAAAAGGGCTCATTGTCCATACTGGTTAGTCGTCCAAAACTAAATCAGTGAGGTGACAATGAACCCTAGAGTCCAATTTTGCCCCA
>DATHYN010000184.1:0-21010 GCA_035459145.1 Anaerolineae bacterium
ATCTACGCCGAACTCCCTAACGTAAACCTCGTCGGCGTCGCCGACGCCAACCCCTCCGTCGTCAATCGCATCGCCCAAAAATGGGGCGCCACCCCCTATACCAATTACAAAGAAATGCTCGCCCAAACCCAACCCGATGCCGTCTCCATCGCCGTCCCCACTTCCCTCCACGAAAAAGTCGCCACCGATGCCCTCAACGCCGGCGCCCACATCCTCGTCGAAAAACCGATCGCCGCCACCATCGAAGAAGGCCAACGCCTCATCGACCTCGCCGCCGCCAAAGAGCGTCAACTCATGGTCGGCCACATCGTCCGTTTCAACCCCGCCATCCAACTCCTTAAACAAAAACTCCAAACCGGTGACCTCGGCAAACTATACCAAATCGTCTGCCGCCGCATCGGCCCCTTCCCCCAACGCATCCGCGATGTTGGCGTCATCGTCGACCTCGCCCCCCATGATATCGATGTCATGCGCTTCCTCACCAACCAAGACCCCATCCGCGTCTACGCCGAAATCGAACAACGCATCCACACCGCCCACGAAGACCTCGTCATGGGCACCCTCCGCTTCCCCGATGGCGTCGTCGGCGCCCTCGAAATCAACTGGCTCACCCCCACCAAAGTGCGCGAAGTCATTGCCCTCGGCGAAAAAGGGATGTACCGCGTCGATGACCTCACCCAAGACCTCTACTTCTACGAAAACGCCGAAGCCCAAGCCACCCATTGGCCCACTATCCAAAACCTGCGCGGCGTCAGCGAAGGCAAAATGATCCGCTACCCCCTCAAACGACAAGAACCCCTCTACGCCGAACTCAAAGCGTTCATCGATGCCCTCGATGAAGGGAAATCAGTCCCCGTCACCGGCCAAGATGGCCTCGCCGCCCTCCGTCTCTCCCTCGCCCTCGTCGAATCTGGCCAAACCCACCAAGTCGTCCCCGTTTAAGTATGGATAAACCAACTATGACCAACCTAACCACCCTCAACCAAAAAATCTCCGAAAAAAGCGCCGTCATCGGCGTCATCGGCCTCGGCTATGTCGGCCTCCCCGTCGCCTGCGTCTTCGCCGCCGCCGGCTTTAATGTCATCGGCATTGACATCGTTCCCCAACGTGTCGATATGATCAATAACGGCCGTTCCCCCATCGAAGGTGACGAGCCTGGCCTCGCCGACCTCCTCGCCCAAGTCACCGCCTCCGGCCACCTCCGCGCCGCCACCGATTACAACGACCTCGCCGCCGCCGATATCATCTCCATCAACGTCGAAACCCCCGTCGCCGCCGATAACCGCCCCCGCTACCAAGCCCTCCGCGCCGCCCTCACCACCCTCGGCCCCATCCTCAAAGTCGGCGCCCTCGTCATCGTCGAATCCACCATCGCCCCCGGCACCACCGCTAACATCGTCACCCCCCTCCTCACCGAACACACCCTCGGCCAACTCAACCAAGATTTCTTCGTCGGCCACTGCCCCGAACGTGTCATGCCCGGCAAACTCCTCTACAACCTCCAAAACCTCAGCCGCGTCTGCGGTGGTAGCTCCCCCCAAGTCGCTGACACCATGATAAAACTTTATAGCCACATCGTCAGCGGCGACCTCGACCCCGCCGACCCCCTCACCGCCGAACTCAGCAAAACGATGGAAAACGCCTACCGTGACGTCCAAATCGCCTTCGCCAACGAAATGGCCCTCCTCTGCGAAGCCCTCGGCGCCGATATCTGGAAAATTCGCCCCCTCGTCAACAAATCCCCCAGCCGTAACCTCCACTTCCCCGGCGCTGGCGTCGGCGGCCACTGCATCCCCAAAGATGGCTGGCTCCTCATCGCCAACGCCCCCGATACCTTCACCCCCCGCATCATCCCCCAAGCTCGCGCCATCAACGACACCATGCCCCAACACGTCTTCGACCTCACCGCTGGCGCTCTCGCCGAAGCTGGCCTCTCTATTAATGAAGCCAACATCACCATTTTAGGCTACGCTTACCTCGAAAACAGTGACGACACCCGCAACACCCCCTCCGCCGCCCTCCTCACCCACCTCCAAAAAACTGGCGCCAATATCACCATCCACGACCCCTTTGTCCACGACTACCGTGACCAATCTTGGACCGATGCCGTCCGTAATGCCGATGCCGTCATTCTCATGGTCGCCCACGACCAATACAAAGCGATCGACCTCGCCCAACTCAAACCCCTCCTCCGCACCCCCATCATCATCGACGGCCGCCACATCTTCGACCGCCCCCAAGCCCTCGAACTCGGCTTCACCGGCCGCTGGCTCGGCATCGCCCCCTAACGCCCCCTAACGCCCCCCAACCTCAGAGGTTTCCACGCCATCTCTCCCTCCCACCACACCTCCCTAAAAACCTCTGAGGTTTCCCTTAACAACACCACCCCGTTTCTAACAGCTATCATACCTGCTTACGCAGGTATCCACTCCTAAAATCACCTTTAATTTGACTTTGTTCTCCACAAATCAAATTCTCATTTACAAACTCACTTATGAACTACCCCCAACTATCACATAAAAAGGATAAAACCATGACCAACCAAAACTGGCCCTCATCCTCTGAATTCTGGCAAGATAAACGTGTCATCGTCACCGGTGGCGCTGGCTTCCTCGGCCGCTACGTCGTCGACAAACTCCGCCAACGCGGCGCCACTGAAATCATTATCCCCCGTAGTCAACATTACGACCTCACCCAAATCACCGCCATCCGCCAACTCCTCAACGACACCATGCACACCGGCCCCAGCGGCCAACGCGAACCGGTCGACATGGTCATCCACCTCGCCGCCCGCGTCGGTGGCATCGGCGCCAACCGTGCCAATCCCGCTACCTTCTTCTACGATAACTTGATGATGGGCACCCAACTCATGCACGAAAGCTACCGCCTCGGCATCCCCAAATTCGTCGCCATCGGCACCATCTGCGCCTACCCCAAATTCGCCCCCGTCCCCTTCCGCGAAGACGACCTCTGGAACGGCTACCCCGAAGAGACCAATGCCCCCTACGGCCTCGCCAAAAAGATGATGCTCGTTCAAAGCCAAACATACCGTGAGCAGTATGATTATAATTCGATCTTCCTCCTCCCCGTCAACCTCTACGGTCCCGGTGACAACTTCGACCTCGAAACCTCCCACGTCATCCCCGCCCTCATCCGCAAATGTATCGAAGCCCGTGACGCTGGTGCCGATTACATTGAAGTCTGGGGTGACGGCTCCCCCACCCGCGAATTTCTCTACGTCGCCGATGCCGCCGAAGGCATCCTCCTCGCCGCCGAGCGCTACAACAACAGTGACCCCATCAACATCGGCAGTAGTTTCGAAATCAGCATCAAAGACCTTGTCGAAACCATCACTCGCCTCACCAACTTCAACGGCGAAATCCGCTGGGATACCAATCGCCCCAACGGCCAACCCCGCCGCAAACTCGATGTCACCGCCGCCCGCGACACCTTCGGCTTCGAAGCCCGCCGTACCTTTGAAGATGGCCTCCGCGAAACAATCGCTTGGTACGAACAACAATTTGCTTCCTAAAAACCTCTTGACAAATTACACCCAATAAAGTACCCTATTCCTATGATGAAACGTATTGTGCTTATCTTCACGAAACAAATAAATTCGGGACCAACCAATCTAGGTTGCGTAAACGCACATCGGAGTACCGAGGCGGCCGAGCGCCGACGGGATCACGTTTTACCTGTCTACCTTCCCCATCAGTAATGGGGATAAGACATACATGGTTTAATGTGGGCCTTGTCGGTGAAATACCTGACAAGGCCCTTTTTTATTTATTCGCGCCAGCGTTTGACCATTGTCATTCCATCTTAACAACCTCAGACGCCAGCATATTTGTTCACTTTAGGTGATGACACTTAATAAACGGGAAACAACGTAATCTACAAAAGACAATCGTTTCGATTGTCATTCCTGCGTAGGCAGGAATCCACTCATAATCTGACAGTATGTGGAACTTCCCACTCTAGATTATTTCGATTACACCTTATTTCCCCCAAAACCTCATCATCTATCACAACAAATGTATTCTAATAATGGTGATTTTGGTATGCAGAACGTATTACTATTAAATGCTAGCTATGAACCCTTAGACCTTATCACGGTGCGCCGCGCTGTGAATTTGCTTCTGTCGGAAAAGGTCCATGCCGTTGAAGGTGTGGCCCGTCGTATGCGCTCCGTCAGCAGGGTCATTGAAGTACCATCAGTGGTTCGTCTCTCTTACTATGTCAATGTCCCTCGTCGGGACATGACTTGGTCACGCCGCGCTGTCCTCGAGCGCGATAATTGGCAATGTATCTACTGTGGTGTCAAAGCGGGTGACACCAACGGCCGTCGCTCTTACAGCCGTACCGATTTCACCCTCGACCACATCATCCCCCGCTCACGTGGCGGCCATAATAGCTGGGGCAATACCGCCTGCGCTTGCACCAAATGCAATCACCGCAAAGCGGACCGCACCCCTCACGAAGCTGGCATGAAAATGCGCTTCGAACCCAAAACCCCCCGCCGCCGCATGGTCGTCGTCCGTGGCCACGTCCCCACTGAATGGGTCAAATACTTCCCCCTCGACTAACCCCCCTAACCTCAGAGGTGTCCCCACCATCACCTCCCCCACTTCCAAAATCCCTAAAAACCTCTGAGGTTTCCCCCACCCACCCCCATCCCCAAATTTACCCCAAAAAACCATTGACATCTCCCCCAACTTCATATATAATTATCCTTCGTTATGCCCTGGTGGCGGAATTGGCATACGCGGTAGGTTGAGGGCCTATGCCTTTATGGCGTGGAGGTTCGAGTCCTCTCCAGGGCACCAGAAAGAGATTGTCTTTATAGGCAATCTCTTTTTTTTTATTGCCTACTGAAACCGCTCATCTTCGGCCAATAACCGCTTCAAACCCTCGGCCAACCCCACCCTCGGCTTAAACCCCAACCGCTCCCGCGCCAAACCAATATCAGCCACCAACCGCTCAACCCCACCACTCTCCGTCCCGTTATACAACCGATGCACATCATGCCCCACCGCCACCTCAATCGCATCCATCAACGCATTAATACTAATCTCCTCCCCACAACCAATGTTAATATTACACCGATTAATATCCGTCGCCGTCGCCGCCTGTACCAACGCCTGCACCACATCCGTCACATAAATAAAATCACGCGTCTGTTTCCCATCCCCAAAAATAACCAACGACCCCTTCGTTAACGCCTGTTGCAAAAAACGGGGCACCACCGGCGCATGGGACACCGGCAACGATTGCCCTGGCCCATACGCATTAAAAATCCGCAACGCCACCGTCTCAATCCCCCATAACGCCCCAATCGTATGCACATACCGCTCCGCCGCTAACTTACTCACCGCATATGGTGAATCTGGCTGTAACAACGCCCCCTCGGCCACCGGCTGTTCCGCCTGACGCCCATACACCGCCCCCGATGATGCCAAGACCACCCGCCGAATCCCCGCATCCCGCATCGCCTCCATTAAACTAACCGTCCCCCCCACATTCACATGATTATAATCCCGTGGATACAAGACCGATTGCGCCACCGATACCCGCGCCGCTAAATGATACACACAATCAACATCCTGCAACGTCGTCCACAACTTGGGAATATCATTAATATCCCCACGACTAAAATGAATATCACGCCCCAACTTCTCCCGGTGACCACTGCTTAAATCATCCAACACCCGCACTTCATGCCCATCAACACTTAACTGATTCGCCAAGGCTGACCCTAAAAAACCAGCTCCCCCTGTCACTAAAAAACGCATAAACGCTTACTCCGTCACATAATGTTTTAATTTATTACCTGTCCACATATCGAAACTGACTGTCCCCGGCTTTTTGCCCACATCTTCATCCGCCCCATAAAATATATAGTAAGACATCTGCTTCAATTTAACGAAGTTAGCCTCTTTATCCAATTTCACAGTCCGATAAATCCGCTCTCGCCATGTGCCTGTGTTAAAATATAACACGCTTTCCTCTTCTTCCCCATCTAAGGGCACAATCATCGGATTGTGAGTATGCCCATACAACACGAACCGCACCTTCTTATTCGCCCGCCATATCTCTTCCCGATACGCCGCTTGAATAAACCGATCATTCTCTTGTGTCGCCGGCGGCCCTAATAAAGGCGCAACTAAATTCAACAACCCTTCCCCCACCAGAGAGCTGACATCGGTCAAATCCACAAGTTTATCAACCGCCCACCGCCCCACCGAACTTGTGATCCCGCGCACAACATCATCCACCTTCGTATGCGGCGTATCCCAATTTTGCACAAAATCTAAACTCACCAGATTGCGAATAACCTTATCAAAAACATTATCTAACGCTTCACGCGTCTCCGCCGCCTGCACATGGGTGTGCATATTGCTATAAAACCATTCCATTAACCGACTCAACGGACGTACATTATCCATATCTTGTAACTTATGCACCAAATCCTCGCTAAGCCCCATCCTCCGCGCTTCCCACGGCAAACGCACCGCAAACTCGGCCGCCACCACATCCCCAATACATGGCTGTAAATGATCTTTCCGCTCCGCTGAATTCATCGGCCCCGCCCCATAATTCCACGGATCATACTGATGCCCATGCCGTGCATACACCCCATAATACTCACTCAAAAAATCATACCGATACCACCACTCATCATCCACATCCCCCAACACCACATCCGCTGTCACCGTTAACCCCAACATCTTTTTAAACTCATCACGTAACGAGGGATACAAATTGATTAACCGATCATGATTGCCCGGCACATAAATAAGCTGCGCCTTAATATCTTGCATATCTGGGTACAACTGCGCCCGTAACTCCTCCTCAAAATTGCGGAAAAACGCAAATGTATCCCAATTACGCCCCAAAATGCTATCAAAGGGCACTTTAGACCGATCGCCATCCTCCGGCAGAACCCCTAATATGCGCTGACAAATCCTCTCCGTAATCGTCGGCGAATTCTCTTTCCGAAACGAACGATAATTCTCCACATCCGCTAACCCATTTGCCCCCCACGGCCGATCCTGCGGCTTCGCATCTAACCAATGCGAACTCCGTATCAAATCAGGAATATCCCCCAATAACAACAACGTCACCTCCGTCGCTTGATTCCCCCGCGCCAACTCAGCCACATTCTCCAAAAATACGTCCCGAAACGCATCAACCGGCAAATTATGATTCCCCGATGTCCCATCTACAAAATGTAAATCACTTAATACAACTAACATATTCCTCTCCTAACGCCTCACTTTATCAAGGCCTCCAATGTTAAAATCCCCTTGACTATACCTACTACCAACCAATAACCCCCACCAATCATATCAATATTCTAATAATTGCCCCTCAAATTGTATGCCAAAATCCGTTTCTTGGCTAAAATACTCTTATGTCTTACTTAACCTCTCGTTTCCAACATATCTTCCGCCGCTTGCGTCGCTACCTCGGCCGCCTAATCCTCATCCTCACCTTCATCCTCCTCGTCACTCCCGAATGGCCCCCCTTCTTCGACGAAACATACCAACTACGCGTCATTACCACCGGCCAACGCTTCAATTATGTCACTTGGGAAATTGAGGCCCTCACTGCCAAACTCGAAGCCGCCCTCCTCGGCGGCCACCACTACCTCTCAGACACCGACCGCTCTACCCTTGTCCTCACCTATCTCGACTGGCTCCGCCAGTCCCAACAACTCGATGCCGAAATAAACGCCATCTTCGCCAACCCCGATATCACCAATCCCCAACAAGTCTCCGCCACCCAACGCGCCACCAACCAACAACTCCACCAACAGATGGAAATATGGCAACCCATCGTCGAAGGCATCCTCCAAGAACAAGTCGCCGATATCCTTGTCCAAGAAGGCTTCGCCATCGGTGGCGCCGCCTGGCCTCCCGTCCAATTCAGACTCACCCCCCTCCCCCAACTCCTCATCGTCTCTCCCCGCGAACGCATCGAACAGATTCACAACATCTCCCTCCATCCCACCGTCAACACCGCCACCGCCGTCACCATCGAAACAACCGTCACCGAGCAACTCGGCCGCTCCCCCTATGTCACCCGCATCGGTGGCGTCGGCACTTACCCCGCCATGCTCGCTGAATCCGCCAACATCAACTGGCTCGTCGCCACCATCGCCCACGAATGGGCCCACCATTGGCTCACCCTCCACCCCCTCGGCCTCAACTACAACACCACCCCCTACCTGCGCAACCTCAACGAAACCGTCGCCGGTATGGTCGGTAACGAGATTGGCCCCCAAGTTATCGCTAAATATTACCCCGAATTCGTCCCCTCCCCACCACCACCACCAACCACCACCGATGACCCCAACACCACACCACCACCACCACCACCCTTCGACTTCCGCGCCGAAATGGCCCTCACCCGCGCCCAAGCCGACCGCCTCCTCGCCGCCAACCAAATCGACGCCGCCGAAATCTACATGGAAGAACGTCGCCAACTATTTCTCAAGGCCGGCTACAACCTCCGTCGCCTCAACCAAGCCTACTTCGCCTTCCACGGTGCCTATGCCGCCACCCCCGGCGGCGCCAGCGGCGCCACCGACCCCATCGGCCCCTCCACCCGTAACCTCCGCGCCACCAGCCCCAATCTAAAAAGTTTCCTCAACACCATCGCGGCTGTCACCACCCTCGAAGATCTCCACCAACTCTCCCCACCACCAACCCCTTAACCCTCCTCCTGCTCTGCCAACAACTCCCGAATCAACGTCGCCGTCCGCACCGCCACATCCCAATACGCCTCATCCTGCGGCATTCGCAAATACGCATCTAAATCCGCCAACGCCCGCTCAAAATCATACTTCGCCTGCCACGCCATCGCTCGGCCAAACAACGCCTCTTGATCCTGCCCATCCGCCGCTAACAAAATATTAAAATCCGCTATCGCCTCATCCGGCCGATTAAACTCCCGCCAGCGCAAATTCCCTCGTCCCAACCGTGGCATCCGCAACGTCTCCTCAATCTCCAACGCCTTGCTAAAATACCGCTCCGCCGCTTCATACTCATTCAACCGCCCTGTCCGATGCCCAAAATACCGATGCGTCGCCCCCCACCAATAAACCAAATAGGCTACCACAAATCGCAACATAATCTTCCTCTCTTACACAAAGGCCCTTTACCATTTGTAGGAAAGGGCCTTATCATTATCAACTAAAATGAAGCGAAATCTCTAATTTTTCTTATTCTGCTCGCTTAACCATTTTTCGCACTGCATCGCCGCCGCACACCCTTGCCCCACCGATGTTGCCACTTGCCGCCAAATCGGATCTTGAATCTCACCAGCCGCAAATACACCTGGTATACTCGTCCGCATCCGCTCATCGGTAATCACATACCCATGCTCATCTAACTCCACCTGCCCCTGCAAAAATTGGCTGTTGGGATAATGCCCAATATAAATAAAGACCCCATCGGTGGCCATCTCTCCCGCTTCATTCGTCTTCAAATTGCGCACTTTTATCTTTTGCACCACCTGATCGGCCACAATCTCATCCACAACCGTATCCCATACGAACGAAATCTTCTCATTCTCATAAGCCCGCTCTTGCAATGTTGGTCCCGCCCGCAGCGAATCCCGCCGATGAATAATCTTCACTTCATTGGCAAACTTAGTCAAAAATAACCCTTCTTCCAACGCACTATCCCCACCACCAACCACCACCACATCTTTGTTGCGGAAGAAAAAGCCGTCACACGTGGCACAATAACTGACCCCTCGGCCAATATTATCATCCTCCCCCGGCACCCCCAACCGCCGTGCCGATGCCCCCGCCGTCACAATCACACTGTCCGCTTCATACTCTTCCCCATGCGTCTTCACATAAAAAGGCGCTCCCTTGGTGAAATCAACTTCCACCACCTCATCATACACATAACGAGCCCCAAAATGCTCCGCCTGCTTCTGCATCAACTCCACCAAATCTGGCCCCGTCAAACCTTCCGGAAAACCAGGATAATTCTCCACTTCATTCGTGATCGATACCTGACCACCCACCTCATTCCCCATAATCACCAATGGCTCTAACATCGCCCGCCCCGTATATAACGCTGCTGTTAATCCCGCTGGTCCCGACCCAATTATAATGACGCGTTCTTTTTTCATCATCATTCTCCTATTGTAACGCGATTTTTCACCAAATCGCCAGACTTCCAACTAAATACCCCCTCCCTATCACTACTGTTTGTTGATAGCGTCCCTTCTCATTCAAAAAATCATGACACCATCCTACTGTAGACGCTCATCCCCTAACGTTTCTTACCCCTCTTTCTCCGGTAATGGCAAAACAATCGTCATCGTCGTCCCCACATTCACCTCACTCTCCACCTCAATCCGACCACCATGCTCTTCCACAATCTTATTCGTAATCGACAACCCCAAACCAGACCCCTCACTATACCCTTCGCTATCTGGCACCCGATAAAACCGCTCAAATAGATGTGGTATGCTTTCCGGCGAAATTCCTTTCCCTGTGTCAATTACCGCCACCCGCACAAACGCATCATCATACGTCGCTCGCACCGTAATCGTCCCGTCAGGTACATTATATTTAATCGCATTACTCACTAAGTTCAGCATCACTTGGCGCAAACGGCCGTTATCCCCCACCACCATCGGCACATCTTCCGCCACCTCCGGCACAATCGTAATCCCGCGATCTTTGGCCTGCGACTCCTGCAACGCCGCCACCGTCGGAATTAACTGCTTCAAATCAACCTCTTCCTTAGCAATATGCATCCGCCCCGATTCCAACCGTGACAAATCCAAGAAATCTTGCGTCATCTTGACCAAGCGCTTCGACTCTTGCTGCAATAAGCTTACAATCTCACTCCGCTTTTCCTGTGGCAATTGCGGCATCGCCAACAAATCACTCGCCGAGGTCAACGCCATTAACGGCGTCTTCAACTCATGCATAATCTCCCCAATTAAATCCGATTGTTCAAACAAGCGTGCATTTTCAATCGCCACCGCCGCTTGCCCAGCTAAGACTTGCAAAATGGCTAAATCATGTCGCGTATACGCTTTATCATCAAATTTATTGATCGTCTCCAATACCCCAATCACTTGCCCCTTGATAATCAATGGCACCGCCAATAATGAACGGGTCTGATTATCAATAACCATATCAACCCCCGTATAATGACGCGAATCCTCAGCCCCACTCATCACCGCTGGCTCCTCATGCCGCACAACCCACCCCGCAATACTTCCCTCTAACGGCACAATAACGCCCGGCGGAATTTCAATGCCCGTCGCCGCCGTAAAATGTAACTCACCCGTCTTTTTATCCATCAACAAAATTGAGGCCGCTTCCGAATATGTCAATGTTTGGCTAGCATCTAATGCCAATTCCAACAAATCACGTAAATGTAATGTTGAATTCAACATCATACTAATATCAATAATTTTCTGCAACTCTGCTACACTGACATCAGATGTCGATTCCCAATCAACTGGACTTACCCACTCTACGTCGGAATTCATGATAATTCTGCCTTCTCTGCTATCTGTTGACGGTTAATACAGATTGTTTACCGCCATGTAACCATAACTTCTACCTGCTTAATTGTCCCCATCTTGCCCTTGCTTGGCAAATATTGCCTTTACAGCTTAACGACGCACCATCATTGCCAGCAACGCTTGTCCTAATTGATGAAAAACAGCCGCCGCCTCACTGTCTGGCAATGCCCGAATTAAAGGAACTCCCTTATTGGCCGCTTGCGCCATCTCTTCATACTGAATCGTTACCATCCGATAAATTGGATGCCCCAAAAAGGCCTCCGCCTTCTCTTTCTCTAACTGCGGTAACGGGGTAAAGTTCAACATTAAAGGATATATCTGGCTTTCTGCCGCCATCAACCCCTTCAATACTCTCTGCCCATCACGCCCGGCCAACATCGCCACCCGCTCCGGCTGTAAGCAAAAAACGACTCCATTCGCCTGCGCAATCACCGCCCGCTTCGCGGGCGTCATCCCATGCCCCAAATCATACACTTGGTGTTGAAAGGGTTTGCCCACCACCTGCATCAATTGCCGTGTCTGTTGTGGTGTGAAAAACGGCCGTTCCCGCCCCCAATCCGCTTCCGTAAACAACACATGCAACGTCTCCCCAAACGTCTGCCGCAACTGCCCCAACGCCGCCGACCACTGCCCTAAGGGCACATTTTGCAACAACCGCACCCCATTAACTTTCGCTTGCTTTAAATAAGCCGCTACATGCCCCTGCTGATGATCAAAATCGATTAATGTCGTCTCCTGCTGATTCATCGCTAACGCCGTCGCCACATTAATCGCCGTCGTCGTCGTCCCCACCCCACCACGCGCCCCCACCACCGCCCATACATACCCATCAACCGGCACCAACGAATTAGATCCAGACGAGGTCAATGGCTTGCTTTCACGCTGATTCCCCAACCCTCCCGTATTTCCCCGCGCCGAGGCGGCCGGTGCCGCCTCGGCCGCCTCGGCCAATGGTTGACTCCGTCGCCTCGGCGGTGCCGGCAACGGTATCTTCATCTTCTCAGTTTTATTGTCCGGCGCCACTGGCGGCTCTAAATTATCCGGCACAATCGGTTTACTAGCCTCAGGTGGCTCCAAATTGTCTGGCACCCCACTCCCCTGCAACGCCGCCGCTAATTTGTCAATCTGCACCCCCGATGACCCTTCCAAACGACGTTGCCGCACATCTAACATCATCTCCACCCGATCCAACAACTCTTCAGGTGGCGTTGGTTTGGTTAAATAATCATCCGCACCCGCCCGAAACCCCTGCCACTTTTCTTCCGCTTCTGTATTCGCCGTGAACATCACAATCCGTGTATTCACTAATTCTGGCATTGTCCGCATCCGTCGACACACTTCATAACCACTCATGCCCGGCATCGATACATCTAACAAAACCAAAGCGGGGCTATGTTCCTTAGCCAATGCCAAACCTTGTGGCCCATCTTCCGCTACCACCACTTTAAACCCATTGTCACGTAATGTCATGGCTATCATCCGCCGCGTTTCAGCGTGATCATCAACCACTAATAATGTTTCGTCAGACACATTTAATGTTTCATCGGACATCGTTATCGTATCTCCGTTATACAGGTGGCCAAGGATACGGCCGACCAGGTCCTGGTTCCGGAAAAATAGCCGTTTCCACTAAATGTCGTGTCCGTTTCAATAATGCTGCCACCTCTTGTATCGTTAAAATCTCTTTCAATGCTCGCCGAACCTCACTCAATGGTTCCTCTAAATCAGCCACCAAACAGCTCAACCCTTCTAATAATTGTGGTTCAATCGCTTCCCCAACATACTCCCAAATAACTGTCCGCAACTTATAATCCGTATGGAAGCAAACCCCATGATCAATTGCCCATAAGCGCTCATCTGGCGCCAATAATACATGCCCACTCTTGCGATCCGCATTATTGATAACAATATCAAACAAAGCTATTTGTCTCGTTTGCGGCAAATAAAGCTCCTTAAAAGTGAAATAATGTTGTTCACTGTCATGTTCCACATAATATTGTAACGATCCAACCCCATGCGGCCCTTGCCGCATGATAGTCGGTGGCACCAACTCCCAACCTAACGCTTCGCTGACCACATAAGCCGCATACTCTCGCTGGTACAGACTGCCTCGCGGAAAATCCCATAACGGCCGTTCCCCACTACTCGGCTTGTAAACAGCTGCACAAGCCACATCTTCATACGCCATCTGTACCAAAAAAGTGTAGTTTGACCCCCATGGCAATAATCCCTCAACCTCTATATCACCATGTGTCAACACATTAAGAATCCCATCCATTAAACAATATGCCCATTCCTCTGCGGACAAAAATGTATACCATCAACTTCAATTGGCCGTCCACAATTGCCACAAATCGGCCGCCCCGCTTTGACCACCTCCAACGCATGATGCGCCACCACTTTCACTTGCGCCCGTGTAATCCAAAAACTAACCACATTTGGCTCTTCCTCATCATCAACCAACTCATACGCCACCAATACCACCCGATCAATATCTTCGTTATATCCCAACCCCATATTTCCCACCCGAAATAATGGCTCAACCGGTTGGCGTAAACGCATATCCATCACCGGATTATGCGCTTCCTCATGCCCTTCACGTGGGTATTTTATCGACAACTCCGATAACAATGATTCTAAACTACGGGCTAAAATCGATGCCTGCTGTTTTTCGATAATCAACGACACAACATCAATCCCACGGCTCCCTTGTAAATAAAACGTTCTCTGCCCTGGTGGACCAATCGTGCCTACTGTCACATGATTTGTTGGATTTAATTCAATATGTCGACTCATAATGATTTATTTATCCTTTTTTTCTTTTTTCTTCTTTTTTTTCTTTTTCTTCTTTTCGCTTTTATCATCTTTGGCTGGCGTGGGTGGCTTTAATATCGGAATCGGGCCTGTATCATTAACCCGCTCGATCCGCACTCGGCCATTCGGCCCTAAATCAATAATGCTAACGGCCGTTGGCGCCAACCCAATCCGCTGAAACAAATCCATATGCGCACCTAAATAATACGCTATCACCAACTTGATCACATCCGCATGCGAACAAACAACCACCATCTCATGCGCCTCATGCGCTTCACTAATCGCTTCTAACGCCGCCACCGCCCGTGACTGTACTTCTAAAAATGATTCGCCTCCCGGAAAACGAAACCGGCTCGGAAAATGTTGTACCGCATACCACTCTTTCAATTTAGCCAACTCGGCAATCTTTTCCCCCTCCCATTCACCATAACGCACTTCCCCCATACCCATCACTTCCTGCAAGCGTACATCATGATGTTTAGCGATATACGTTGCTGTTTCCACACAACGCGTAACCGGACTACTATATATAGCCACCAAAGGTAGTTCCGCTAACCGCTCGGCCACCGCCTTCGCCTGCTTCTTGCCCACATCATTTAAATGCACCCCCTCAATCCAACCCGCCAACCGATGTTTGCTAACCCAATCGTTTTGACCATGTCGTACTAACAATATGCGAGCCATCTTTTATACCTTTTTATCTTAACAATAAATAATGTGAGTTGTTGAACCAAAAGCTTTCACATCTTTAAATTAACAACTTCAACTATTACCTGATCACCACTAATGATCTCCTACATAATAACACAAATCCCTATTGTACCATAATCCAACCACACAACTTTATGGCCCACCCACTGTAATCCCCAAGCCAGTATCATCACCACTATCTTCCACCGGCGCATACGGCCCCACCTGGAAATAGGCCATCATCACATCACGCACAATCGGCGCCGCCCACTCCGACCCCTCACCACCATGGTACATAAAGGCCGCTACCACAATTTCCGGATCTTCATACGGCGCATACCCTACATACCACGCATGGGTGGGCAACAAACGCTGCCCCTCAAAACACCACCGCCGCTTAATCGCAATATTGTCACAAAATTCGGACGTGCCCGTCTTCCCCGCTGTCGTTATCCCATACTCATCTAACCAACCATTAACACCAGCCGCCGTCCCCCCTTCCTGCGTCACCGCTCGCAATCCATCATGAATGATCTCGATATATTCGCGATCAACTGGCACCGCACTCAATACCCGTGGCTCAAATGGGGTCACAATCTCGCCATTCTCATCCGTTACATGATGCACAATTTGCGGCTGATACAAAAAACCACCATTGGCAATCACCGCCGCCATTTGCGCTACCTGCATCGGCGTTGAGGTCACAAACCCCTGCCCAATCGACATATTATAATCGTCACCGGTCGACCACGGCTCACCATAACGTAATTGCTTTTGCTGCCGAGTGGGAATATTGCCTGGGGCCTCTAATGGCAACTCAATATTTTGATAAATCCCCATCCCAAACGCATTCGAATAAGCTGATAACCGATCAACGCCCACACCTTCTACAAACTCCCCATCTTGATCAAACCCCCCCGTCACTTTATAAAAATAAATATCACACGACTCGGCCAACGCCCGCCGCATATTCACCAACCCATGCTCACCACCCACCAAACTAATCCAACAGACAAACTCTTGCGCCCGCCCCGGATCATTTGGCGCATACCGGTTTGGAATCACAATTGTCCCCGGCGCTTGTAAAAAGCGCGCTGGTGACACCACCCCTTCCTGTAACGCCGCCGCCGCCGTAATAATCTTATACACCGATCCCGGCGGATACTGCCCCCCAATAGCCCGATTAAACAACGGCTCATAATCATCACGCGCTAACCGCAAATAATAATCAACCGGAATCTCCGTCGCAAACCGATTATTATCAAAAGTTGGGATATTAACCATCGCTAATATCTCCCCCGTTTGCGGATTCATCGCCACCACCGCCGCCGACTTCGCCTCTGGCGGAATCCCTGTGCTCGAATCAGGTGTCAATTCCCGCCGATCCAGCCAATACTGCGCCGACTCATAAGCCTTTAATTGTAAATCCAAATCCAATGTTAAATGCAAATTATGCCCCGCGATCGGCGGCACCTCTACCCCAATCTGCCTAACCTCACGCCCCGTCCAATCAACTTCAATCTGCCTCTCCCCCTTCTGCCCCGCTAATATCGACTCCTGTGACACCTCTAAACCAAATAAACCCACCCGATCATCCCGCTCATACCCACGATCCAACCACGTCTCATCCGGAATCGGCCCCATAAAACCGATAATGTGCGACGTATACTCCCCAGATGGATAATGCCGTATCGGCTGTGGTATCACCCGCACCCCAGGCAAAAATACACTTTCCTGCTCCACCCGATACGCAATTTCACTGCTCACATTGCTCGTAATCACCGCCGGAATGTACGGCGCAAAACTATACGTCTCCACAATACCTGCCACACTATCCGGCAACCGAGGAATCACCCCCGACTCATCCAACGTACTCGTAATGGACGCATTATACAACAACGCCAAATCTGAATAAATATCTTGCAATTCCGGATCGGCTGCATCAACCAACGCTTGTTGTGCCACCGTATTCGTCACCGGAACCCCAGTTAACAACGATAGCCGCTCATATAAAGCCTGTCGCTCGTTTTCCTCATCAGGCAAAAACGCCCCCGTAATCGTTACATTAAAACTGGGCAAATTAACCGCCAATGGCTGCCCATGACGATCAAAGATAACCCCCCGTGGCGGATCCGGTCGCAAACGAGCAAACTGATTATCCTCGGCCGACCGCTGAAACTCCTCCCCCAACTCCGTTTGCACCCAATATATCCGATACAACAATAAACCAAAAACAACGATCACAATAATCCGAAACAACGCAATCCGCCCCTGCAATGCTGGATCAATCCGCTGCGGGCTATCATAATTCGTCCGAAAATCCCAACCTCGTAGTGACATACTATAACTCCACGCTTTGCGGCCATAAAGCCCGCTCAATTCCATACAATGTCCAATAAACAGGCATAATCAAAAATCCATGCAAAAAAAGTACCGTTAATAAATCATCCCCCACCACAAAAACTGTCTCATAACCCAAAATTCGCCCCATCAGCGCATACATCGTGTAATAAAACAATGTCGCCCCCATCGCCAATAACGATGGCAACACATACCGCTCTGTCACCACCACTTCTTGTAAATAGGTCGCAATCACCACAACCAGTACCAAAATCGCCGCACTTACCCCAAACGGCCCATAAGAAAAAAGGTCGATCGCCAACCCCGCCAAAAATCCCCACCACGCCCCCTCTTCAACCCCACGCAACAACCCCCAAGACAAAGCAACCAACAATCCCGCTTGCGGCACAAATCCCAACAATGGAAAATAAGGCAAAATCGATGCCTGCGCAACCATGACAAACATAAATAATGGTACGGCTAAATACAAACTAGGATAAAAGATAATCATTCGTCATTATCCTCAAAAATCGTTGTATCCACAACTGGTGCATTGGTCAACACAAACACAATCTCTAAATTATTAATATCGGCCGCTGGCTGAATAATTGCACTCTGAAATAGCTCCGCTTCACTCCGCTGTACCTCAACCACCCGCCCCAACAATAAATCTGACGGAAACCGATTAATTAATAAGCCACCAGAGTCGCTCCCTCCCAAACCAGATGTCGCCACGACCTCACCCACCGTCACAGTCGCATCCAAATCAATCCATTCCATCACCATCACCCCACCAATACCCGTCCCATGCACAATCCCCGTCGCCCGCGAATCCGCTAACCGCCCCGGAATACTACTCGTATTATCCGTAACCAAAATAACCTGCGACATATTCGACGTCGTCCGAAACACTTGCCCCACCAAACCTTGTGCATCTTCAACCGGCATCCCCACAAAAATGCCATCATCCGTCCCAATATCAATTAAAATGCTACGAAATGTTGGGCTCGTATCACGTGCAATCACGTTGGCTAACACCCGTTCAATATCTGGCCGCTCCAACGCCTGCGCATACAAATTACGCAACAGCTCATTTTCACCCCGCAATTCTTGTAAAAGCTCATTCTCCCGCTCCAACTCGTCAATTTGCTGTTCTAACACATCAATCTGTATTTGAGCCTCGCGCAAACTCCTCGGCCCTTGCAACGCCTCGGCCACCTTATCCGTCTGCGCCGATACAAACGCCAAAATCCCCTCCCACGGCCCACGCACCACACGCAACGGTGCCTCTAAATCCCCCCGTGCATCCAAAATAAATAAACCCCCAGCAATTAGGAGCAATGTTATAACCGTGCGCCAATGTACGCGCTGTTCTGTCGGCATCATATATTAATTATATGTAAAAATCGTAAAAAAAGGGGAAATTCTAATCTACTAGTAGTCCAACAACCATCTTTCACCCAACATAATGGCATCCCCCCCAGAAGCTTAATGATTCGTACTACCGCGATGACGGCTAACCAATGCGCGCTCATAAAAGTCAAAATTCTCTAATACACGCCCCGCCCCACGGGCCACACAGGTTAAAGGATCTTCCGCAATCCATACCCGCATCTTAACCGCATCTTCAATCCGATCCGCCAACCCATGAATCTGCGCCCCACCACCAGCTAAACATATCCCCACATCCATCAAATCCGCTACCAATTCGGGTGGGGTATCATCAATCGTATCCCGCACCGTATCAATCACAATATTAATCGAGGGCGCCAACGCTTCCCGCAACTCAATACTACTAATCTCCACCGATTGCGGCAAACCACTCACCAAATTTCGCCCCCGTAACGTCATCGTCCGCTCTTCCGGCAATGCATACGCCGACCCAATACTAATCTTTGCCCGCTCGGCCATCCGCTCCCCAATCAATAAATTATACTTGCTCCGCGCATACGCAATAATGTCATCATTCATCTCATCCCCCGCCACCCGAATCGAACGACTGACCACAATCCCTCCCATCGCAAACACCGCCACTTCCGTCGTCCCCCCACCAATATCAACGATCATACTCCCCTGCGATTCCATAATCGGTAAACCAGCCCCAATCGCCGCCGCTGTCGGCTCCTCAATCAAATACGCTTCACGCGCCCCAGCCCCAATCGCCGCATCATACACCGCCCGCTTCTCAACCTCAGTCACCCCACTCGGCACCCCCACTACCACTCGCGGCCGAGGAAATGGTACCACCATCTGCTCATGTGCTTTACCAATAAAATAAGCCAACATCGCTTCCGTAATCTCAAACTCAGAGATAACCCCATCCCGCAACGGCCGAATCGCCACAATATCAGACGGCGTGCGCCCAACCATCTCCCGTGCCTCAGCACCAATGGCTAACGCCTTCCGCGTCCGCTTCTCAATTGCCACCCATGATGGCTCATTAATGACAATACCACGATCACGAACAAATACCAATGTGTTCGCCGTGCCCAAATCTATTCCAATATCGAGTGAAAATAGGCCTAATAGCCAATTTAATGGTCTTAGCAAAGGTGAACCCTACCTTATAATTTCTATCTTTAGCATTTTACTAAAAACTTGTCTCAACCCTCGTCAAATAACAAAAGTAGCAAAAGCTTTGTTTAAGTTAATTTCCAAATGGTTTTATCACTTTTTCTTACCAATCACCTCTGCTAGGCGATTGTATTTGTGCAAAAACGATTTGGATCTTTACTTACATCGCTCTTAAAAAAAAAGCGCCTGCCTCATTATGTCGAGACATTATTAGCAATCTGCACACACCAACCATTGATTATAGCACACACCGACTGAGTTGCACGCTTCATTTAAATTATATCCTGCTTGCTAACCAAAAAATAATATTTACATGGTACAATTTTCTTATTATGTTGTTCAAACAGAAGATTTCAGACGTCTGCTTGAATAACTTCCAATCATAAAACAGAGTGACCGAGCCAAAATCACCATTTCCACCTGTTTGAACCCGTCACTTTATAAAGGAGCATCTAACCATGGCAAACCGTGCATTTTTCGAAGGGCTTGTTTTCGATGAATTCGACCGCCCTCTCAAAACCCATTTTGTTGGCGCTGAAGCGGTCTATATCATTGACGATAATGGCTTCAAACGTCATGTCTCATCGGAAGCGATCGATCGCCAAGTTCTGCAAATCTTCCTCGAAGGGTTACAAGATAACCGTGACATGGCTGTCACCCAAGCAATGAAAATGATGGGCAAAGAAGACCTCTTCACCAAAGCCGCCATCGATGCCAAACTCAATAACCTTGACATGGATGAAATTATCCAACAAGGCATGCCGCAACAAGCCCGTGACATGATCGGTATGATGGGTTTTCGCATCGTCGTCGACTATCGTGGCGATATCGTCCGTGTCGACCACCCCGCTATGCCTGACGACCCTGGTGGCGACTTTTAAAAAATCTAGTCAAACTACTCCAGAACGCTGTCATTCCTGCCTGCGCAGGAATCCACTTATAATCTGACAGCATGTGGAACTTCCCACTTTAGATTACTTTGTTTACAGTCTGCTCAATTCACCCGCAAAAAAACACCGATACCCCC
>DATHYN010000185.1:0-4299 GCA_035459145.1 Anaerolineae bacterium
CATATCAGGCATAAAACTCGGCTCCCCCAAACGAGTCAAAACCGGATAACTCTGCTCCGGTGGCACCACCTGCGGAGCCACCACCTCTTGACTACGCCAAAAATCGGCCGAGGCACTCAACGGCGGCGCGGGCTCATACGCAGGCATCTCAACCTCTTCATCAATCCCCTCCTCTTCCCCTTGCCGCAACACCTCAAATATCTCTTCCTCCGTCTTCCCCCGCAACCGAAATATCAAAAACGGATCTTCATCAAAACGCTCGGCCAAAATATAATGCACCGCCGCCAAATGCTTACACACCTCCGCCCAATCAGGACAACTACACGACTGCGCCAACTCCCCCGCCTTTGACGGAAACAATGTCAACCGCGTCCCCGCCAACGCCGCCTCAATCTCCGCCGGCATCTCCCCCGCTAACAACTGCGCCATAAACAACGGCTGATTTTGTAACCGCACCAAAATCAGCTTCCACTCCGCTTCCCTAAATGTTGTCAACTCAATATTAACCTTGTACGGCCGCGACCGCGACCCCTGCACCTTGGCCACCACCTTCCCCTTCTTTTCCGTCACCTCTAACACCTGCCCCTGACGCGCATACCGCCGCCCGCGACCCAACCGTCCCCGATCCATCAACGCCTCCATCGCCCCAATCCATTTCTGCGCCCACCAATTCTGCGCAAAATCACCCCGCTTACTTTTTGCCTTAATCCCCGCATCCGTCTCGATAGTTGATCGCCGCTTGTATTCATAATACCAACTCATAATTATCTCCTCAACCGAACTAATTGACGGAGGTCGGCCGTACTCATCTCCGTTAACCAACCCTCCCCTTGTCCCACCACCGCCTCGGCCAACGCTTTCTTATCACTAATCATCTTATCAATCTGCTCCTCCAATGTTCCCAAACAAACAAATTTATGCACCATCACATTTCGCGTCTGCCCAATCCGAAACGCCCGATCCGTCGCCTGATCCTCCACCGCCGGATTCCACCACCGATCATAATGAAAAACATGATTCGCCCGCGTCAAATTTAAACCTGTCCCCCCCGCCTTTAACGATAAGACAAAAACAGGCGGCCCATCCTCCTCCTGAAACTGCTCCACCATCATCGCCCGTTTTTTGGGACGTACACCCCCATGCAAAAAGAGCGTCGAAACGCCAAAATGAGTCTGAATATACCGCTTGAGCAACGTTCCCATCTCCGTAAACTGGGAAAAAACAAGCAAACGGTCACCTTCCGCCAATACCTCTTCCAAAATCTGATGAAAACGAGCCAATTTACCACTCTGCCCCTCATCCGCCAACGGATTATACCCTTCCCCTTGATGCAAATAATGAGCCGGATGGTTACAAACTTGCTTAAGCTGTGTCAACATACTTAACACCAACCCTTTGCGCGTAATACCCGTCTCCTCTTCCGCTTCAATCGCTTCTAAACCATCCTGAACTATCGCTTCATATAAAGTTGCTTGCTCTTCACTGAGATGACAATAAACTTTAAGCTCCTGTTTTTCAGGCAAATCAGTAATAACCGTCGGATCTGTTTTGACCCGCCGCAAAATAAACGGCTTAATCAATTGGCGTAATTTCTGCGCCTCTTCTTGAGCCCCATACTTTTCAATCGGTAACACAAACTGTTGCCGAAACGCTTTTTGCGTGCCCAAATAACCAGGATTGAGAAAATGCATAATCGACCACAACTCCGACAACCGATTTTCAACCGGTGTACCCGTTAGCGCCAAACGGAAATCAGTCTGCAATCTCCGAATCGCACGCGCCTGTTTCGTATTCGCATTTTTGATATTTTGAGCCTCATCCAAAATAACAGCCGCCCACTCAATCTCCCCTAACACCTCAGCATCACGCCGCACCAACGCATAACTCGTTAACAAAATATCGATATCCGCCACGGCCGCCACCAACCCCTCCCCCCGCAACCGATCTCCCCCTTGATGCACCATCGTCACCAAATCTGGGGTGAACTTCTCCGCTTCCAAACGCCAATTCGTCACCACCGATGTGGGGCAAATAAGCAAAATTGGATCAGACAAACCCTCACGACTCTCTTTCTGCCGCTGAATGAGCGTCAATGTCTGAATCGTCTTACCCAAACCCATATCATCAGCCAAAATAACACCCAAACCAAGCCTCTGAGCAAAATCAAGCCAAGAAAAACCATACCGTTGATACGGCCGCAAAGTCGCCTCCAAACCATCCGGTGGCGGCAACATCCTCAATTTATCGTCACCCTGTAACTGACGCAACCAATCATCAAACCACCCCTCGATTTCAATCTCATTAATCTCCAACCCCTGCTGGTCATCCAGCGGATTCAATCCCATCCGCATCGCCTCCACAGGGGTCACCTCACCCTGCCACTCCTCCTGCTTCTGCCAAAACTGGATCGCCGCCTCAATCTGGTCACTATCTAACTGCACCCATTCCCCCCGCACCTGCACCAATGGTGATTTCAACGCCACCAACGCCTCAAACTCTTCCTGACTAATCGACTTGTCACCGATAGCCAGCTCCCACTGATAATTAACCAAATTTTTCAACCCCAATTTACCAGAATCAACGCCACCTTCCCCGCCACTCTGACTACCCAACTTCAATCGAACACCCAAACGAGCCTGTGGCCGATTCCACCACGGCGGCACCAGCAAACCGAAGCCACTTTCTGCTAATTGCGGGACGCAATCACGTAAAAAGAGAAACGCCTCATCCGTCGTCAATCCAATACCCGTTGGTTTCGATTTTTTCAAACTTGTTTCAATCGGCTTAAAAAATCGACTAGCATACCCCAAACCAGTTAACAATCGCTCTTGCGGCCGTTCAAAGCGCCGATCCAAATGCTCCAATATCTGGCCGCCCGCCCCCCAAACAACCTCGGCCGGCACCAGCAAACTACTATCATCACGCGCCTGCAACAAATAATGCAACCGCCACGCCCCCTTCTTCTTCCCCCCCTTCGCTGGCGCTTCCAACCGAAATGCGATCCGATAATGCTTGTCCCCAGCCACCGTTAATGCCCGTGTCCAAGCCCGATAACTACGATAAAGATGATTGAGCGGAGCCGCATTACCCGTAAACGTCGGCTCCGGCGCAAACAAAGCACGCAACCATTGAGCTTCCGGACTGGTGGCAGTGGGCAAAAACAACTCTTGCCGCCCTGCCCACTGCCGAACCGCCGTATCAACCATATAATTAAGGAAATGATCGATAATCGCCCGCGGCGGATCAGGCTCATTCGGGTCAGCCGTATCCGCTTGGCAAATAAGCGGCATCCCCAACGACCATTGCTGCAGCCGATAACTATCTTGCTCATTATCCAGCACCGCCTCCCAACGTGCCGCATAAACCGCTTCATGAGTCCCGTGAGCCGGAATCAAAATCGGTCTAAACTTCTGCCCCGCCAAAATTTCAAGCACAAAATGAGCCAACCTTTGAAAATAGAGAAGACCAGCTCCCACACGCAACGTCGATGACGGCTCGATAAGCATCAGCCACGCCACCTCGGCCGGCAAACACACCCCACTAATCTGCCACGGCCGCAACACAACCTCCCCATCATCCACCACCCAATCATGCACCAAAGTAGGCGACGGCAACGGCCCAAACCGATTACTCGGCAACCACAAAGTCCGCGTTTCGACAACCATCTTCCGCGCAGTCGCCGTACCCACCGCTGACCACTGTTCATCAGCCAACAACAAATCCCTCACCCCCTCACCCAACATCACATACGGGTGCGGTTGCGCCGACCGTTTACGCCGATTATAAGTAGGCTGTTCCCCCACCCCCGTCTCCGCCCACAAAAAAAACCGACCCATTTCATCCGCTTGACGCGGCAAAAGCCAATGACCATGTAGAATTTGCATACCAATAGTTTAACCGAACCCAAATCATTCATCAACCCAAACTCAATCACCACTATCCCGCTATCATACCTGCGCACATAGGCACCTCCCCGACCTCCCAGCCCCTCCCCCACCTCCGTAATGACGTGGCATCACGCGCCTAAAATCACTTCTAGCATCTACCCTTCTCTCGCGGGATAGCCTGCCCTGAGCTTGTCGAACGGGCCGCGTCCCCCCTAACCTCACCTCTCGCCTAACATCCCCTCGGCCTCCCGCCACCCCTCCCCGACCTCGCAGCTTTCCTAACCATTCCCCTCCAACCCACAACACATCCCTAAAAAGCTGCGAGGTCTCCCTCCCAGCCCCTCCCCCACCTCCGTAATGACGTGGCATCACGCGCCTAAAATCACTTCTAGCATCTACCCTTCTCTCGCGG
>DATHYN010000186.1:0-17711 GCA_035459145.1 Anaerolineae bacterium
TCCTCCCCGGCCCTTGGCCCCCCCCCGCCCCACTAAACCAAGAAATCTACCTCGCCAACGGCAGCGGCCTCCGCCTCATCCACCTCGGCTTCGATGTCGAAGGCAACACCGCCCATCTCGGCCAACTCCTCGACACCCTCGATAAACATGGCGTCAAAACCACCATGTTCATCATGGGCAGTTGGGCCGAACAAAACCCCTCTTGGGTCAAAGAAATGGCCGCCCGCGGCCACGAACTCGCCAACCACACCTATTCCCACGCCAATATGCGCGACATGACCCCCGAACAAGTCGCCCAAGAACTCAATGATACTGAACGCATCGTCCAGAACCTCACCGGCCAATCCACCAAACCTTGGTTCCGCCCCCCCTTCGGCTCCCGCTCCCCAGAATCGATCCAAACCACCTACGACCAAGGCTGGACCACCCTCATCTGGACCGGTGGCACCGAAGATTGGCGCCCCGATACCACCGCCCAAACCATGTGCGACTACCTCGCTGACCAAGCTTATCCCGGCGCTATCCTCTACTCCCACACCTATCACCCCGACGTCCCCACCACTGTCGATCACTTCATCTCCAACCTACAACGGGTCGGCTATACCTTCGTCCCCATCTCCATCATCATGAACCCCAACCCCAATGCCTATCTCCAACCACGGTAAACCGCTTACTTCTTTTTCTTCGGGGGCAATGTCAATACAAAATCACGGCACAATTCAACCCAATACGCCAACTCGTCATCCTCGGCCAACCCCTCCGCCGCCACATACACATACCCTTTCATCGACCGCCCCGTAAAATCCATCTCCCGCACATGCCCCTTCGCCAACGCCATCTCATAATTCTCTTTCCCCACTCGCGCCATCAACGTCTCCCCCAATACCCCACAACACATATAATCATTGACCATAAACGCCAACCCACCAAACATCTTCTTCTCCCCCACATTGGGCCACTCAACCATCACCATCCGAATCCGTTCCGCTAACCCTTCATCATACGCCATCGTTAACCACCTCCATATAAATAGTTCAAACCATCTTTCAATGTATCCCGCCACAACCCCCAACTATGTCCTTGCGGATAAACCTCATACTGATACGTATACCCCTCTCGCTGCAAACGGCTGGTCAACTCTTCATTTGCGGCGATAATATCACCAAACCACGGGTCGCCACTAACGGCCGTTTCAAACGACCCCGCCACCAAATAATACCGCCCCCCTTTCCCCAAACCCTCCGCCACCAACGCCTCCCAACGCTTCATCTCCACCCGATACGCCCCCGATTGGGCCAAAACCAAACCAAACGTGTCCGGTGCCCGCAAACCCGCATACACCGCTATCAACCCACCCAAAGATGACCCCATCACCCCCGTCAAAACCGATGATGACGCCGTTCCATATTCAGCCTCCACCCACGGTACCAACTCCTCCGCCAAAAAGGCCACATAATCATCATTCGCCCGATACTCCACCGACCGCTGTATCGGTGGAATAAACACCACCACCAGCGGCGGTACCTCCCCCAACGCGATCCACCTATCTAAACGCGCCGTCATATCCACAATATTCAAATAATCTCCCCCATCCTGCACATACAACGATGGATACCCCCCACCACCACTTACTGTCACCGCCGGTGTATACACAAAAAATGTTCGCTTCTCTTCCAAATAACGGCTATCCAATGTATGTGTCGCCAATTCCCCCTGCGGGACCCCTGCCGTTACTGGCGGCAACGGCTCATACCCAGGCATCACCACCTCAGAATTAGGCCCAAATCCCCCCTGCACCGTCCGCCCATTCAACGGATCCAATAACCACTCACGCTCATTGACCACAATTTTATAATCCAACCGTGCCTCAGCCGGTAATGATAACCGCAAATACCACAAATCCGTCCCCTCCACCCGCTGAAAATCATCCCCCTCATCTAGACTCCAATTATTCATATCCCCCACCAGCTGCACCCGAAAACCACCCCCCTGCCACACAAACAACGCTTCCCTATCCGTCAGCAATGGCGCCCTCTGCAAACCAGCTAAATAACGATTAACAATCCCTTGTCGCGCCGCTAACCGCGTCCCCTCTAACTCACGTACCAACGCCTCGAAACCAGCTACGGTATACGGGGCCGGCACCGGTGTCGCTGTCGGCAAAGGCGCTGTCGTTGCCGTGGGTACAATCATCGTCGCCGTCGGTGTAGCCACCAACGACGTCACCTGATCACAACCCACTAACAACATCATCCCCACACTAACCAACCACCATACCCAACCTGATTTCATCTTATATCCTTCCCAAACTATACCTTTCAATTATTTACTCACAACGCCCCATCAGTACACTGTAACCTAAGTAATCTCAAAACAACCATCACAACTCACCTTATTCACAAATAACCCAAACAACCCTAATCTTACCTCTAAATCAACAAAAAAAATCCGTCCAATCCCCAAAATCCGCGTCAAAAACCACCAACCCTTCCTCCTACACACAATCAACAATAACAAATTCCACATTCTTTCCGTTACACTCTAATCATTACACTGTAACCTAAGTAATCCAAGAACCTGAACCATTCCAAACCACAATTATACCGTTTATCCCCCTCACCCTACCCAACTTATTATCATCCCATAAGCTTTCACACCCATCATCTTAACCAATCTGCATAAAATGTTGACACAATTCATTTTTTGCTTTCTAATTAAGTACGCGCAGAACTGTTCTTCTGTGTATCTTAATAGAATGTTTTCACAATTTCTGACTTCACACGTTTTTATCTGGAGGATATGATATGTTAATACCCACTATGCTACTTAAGCGCTTGTACACCTTTGCCAGCCTCGGCAATGCCGAAGACGGCAGCGTCGTTTTTGGTATCAAAAACCGCTTAAGTGACGCCAAAATCACTGAGATTCAAAGCATTAAAATCGATGATAATGATATCCCCCTCGACAAAATCAGCTTAACTGATGTCGATGGGAATACCACCGCCGCCTCGGCCATCAACGGCGACAACCCCCTCGACTTCCCCCTCGCTACCGTCTTCACCCTCAAAGCCGATATCGACCACTTGGCCAACGGCAAACACACCATCACCATCGCCGTCAAAACCAAACCATTCGGTAAAATTAAATTTGACGTCGAAGACGCCATCTCCGAATCAAGTGAACATCTCGTCCGTATCCCCCGCGACCCCCGCAACGACTATAGCCCTGAAATTATCAAAAAACGCCAAGATTTCATCCAAGAACATACCAATACCAAACTCGAACATATCCGCCAATTCTCCTTTGACTTAGAAAAATTGAGCGGTAATATCGAAAACCTCACCGGTGTCGCCCAAATTCCCCTCGGCTTCGCCGGCCCCCTCAAAGTCAATGGCGAACATGCCCAAGGTGATTTCCTCATCCCCCTCGCCACCACCGAAGGTACGCTCGTCGCTTCCTACAACCGTGGTATTAAACTGTTGAATCTCTGCGGTGGCGTTACCTGTAGCGTCGTTGGCGATGCCATGCAACGCGCCCCCGTCTTCGTCTTCGAAAACGCCCGCGGCGCCCGTGATTTCGTCCATTGGTGCGAAAACAACTTCGACCAAATCGCTCGTGAAGCCGAAGCAACTTCCAGTGTGGCCAAACTTAAAAACATCGACCCCTACCTCTCTAACAAATTTGCCTACTTGCGCTTCAACTACACCACCGGCGACGCCGCTGGCCAAAATATGGTCGGCCGCGCTACCTTCGCCGCCTGTAGCTGGATCCTCGACCACTACCAAGGCATTAAACGATTCTACCTCGAATCAAACTTCGCCACCGATAAAAAAGCGTCCCAAGTCAATATCATGCGCACCCGCGGTAAACGGGTAACGGCCGAGGCCACCATCAAGCGGGATGTCCTCATCCAACATATGCGCGTCGACCCCGAAAGCCTCTTCTACCACTCCGGTGTCGCTAACATTGGGGCCATCCTCTCCGGTGCCAATAACAACGGCCTCCACTCCGCCAACGCCATCACCGCCATGTTCATCGCCACCGGCCAAGATGTCGCCAACGTCTCTGAATCCTCCGCTGGTATCCTCTACACCGAACTCACCCCCGATGGCGATCTCTACATCTCCATCACCATCCCCTCCCTCATCGTCGCTACCTACGGTGGTGGTACCGGCCTCGATACCCAAAGCGAATGTTTGGGCGTCTTAGGCTGTGTCGGCCGTGGTAAAGTCAATAAATTGGCTGAAATCATCGCCGGTGTTGTCCTCGCTGGTGAACTCTCTCTCGGCTCCGCCATCTCCTCCTCCGATTGGGTCTCCAGCCATGAAAAATATGGCCGTAACCGTTAATCTTACCTAACCAATAACAAAAAAGCCCCACTCGGCGTGCCGAGTGGGGCTTTTTTTATTAACTGAATTAACGTCCGCGCTGCTTACGCACACGGCGGGCTGCTTTCTTTTCCTTAATACGACGTAACTCGCTCTTGGAAATAAACCAGCGTTTGCGACGTGAATCAGCTAAAACTTTACTTTTCATGACTTCTTTCTTGAAGCGACGAATCAATTGTTCAGGCGATTCATTTGGTTTTGCAACTACCTTAGCCAGGGCACTCACCTCCTTCATAGGTGATCTCGGGTGCATGTAAAATATTGTTCTACTTTACCATAGGCGCATACTCCGTTCCGATAAGTCAATGACTATCAAACATCCCATGCTAACCTAATTTGTTTAATAAACACACGGAAATTGCCAAACTTGTCGTTCGGCTACTATAAGTGTACACCTTTCCCCCCTCTCTTGTCAAATCAGATCCCCCATCAATTTATTTGCTTTTTTACTTCCAAAACAATTATAATGACTCTTATGATAAAATCACAATCACCACCCCCTTACTCTTTATCTTTGTTTTCCCTTAAAAAAGTTACCCTCATCCTCCTCATCGTTTTCTATCCCCTCGCCCTCGCCACCGCCACCCCCATCCATGATGATACCACCAACACCCCAGGCACCACCACCAGAGTCAATCTAGGCTCACAAGGCGAACAAAGTAATCACCATAGCATGCAAGCAGTTATCTCCAGCAACGGCCGTTTCGTCGCCTTCGCTACCCACGCCACCAATCTCGCCCCCGATAACAATACCTATAGCGACATCTACCTCCGTGATATCACCCTCGGCCTCACCCAACGCATCACCCTCGCCCCCGATGGCTCCGAAAGCAATGGCCGTAGCCTCGACCCCACCATCTCCGCCAATGGCCGCTACATCGCCTTCACCTCCTACGCCACCAATCTTGTCCCCGATGATACCAATCTCAGCCGCGACATCTTCCTCCATGACCGCCAAACTGGCCTCACCGAACTCGTTAGCCTCACTCACACCGGCCAACAAAGCAATAACATTAGCATGAAACCCAGTCTCAGTAGTGATGGTCGTTACATCGTCTTCGTCTCTGAAGCCACCAACCTCGTCCCCAATGACAACAATAATAATCAAGATATTTTTATCCGCGATCGGCTACAACAAACAACAAAACGTATTAGCCATAACGATGACGGCGTCGAAGGCAATAGCAACAGCTATAATCCTGTCATCTCCGCTAACGGCCGTTACATCATCTACGCCTCTTCCTCCCACAACCTCGTCCCTAACGATACCAACGGTGTTAATGACATCTTCCGCCACGACCTCGCCACCAATACCACCATCCTCATCAGTCAAAACGAGCAAGGCATTATCGGCAATGGCCACAGTCAATACCCAGACATCAGCGCCGATGGCCGCTACATCACCTACTATTCACAAGCCACCAACCTCGTCCCCAATGACAATAATCAAGCCTTCGATATCTTCTGGCATGATACGGTCACCAATCAAACCGTACGTGCCAGCCGCGACAGCAATGGTCGCGAAGCCAATGACAGCAGTTTTTATCAAGCGTTAAGTGGTAACGGCCGTTACATCACCTTCATGTCCTACGCCACCAACCTCGTCCCCACCGATACCAACAACGGCACCGATATCTTCCTCTTTGATACCCACAACCAACAAATCAAACTGCTCAGCATCAATACCGCCGGCCAACAAGCGAACAACTCAACCGCCGTCCGCCAACCCGCTATCAGCAATAATGGCTTCTATGTCGTCTTCGATGCCGATGCCACCAACCTCATCTATGATGATACCAATGAAGCGGATGATATCTTCTACCACAACACCATTCATCTCGACCAATTAATCCATAATCTCTACCTTCCCTTCCTTAACACCTCACCATAACCTTTACCCATCCCCTTATCCATGCTAAACTAGAGTCTTATGCGTGCACGTTGGCGACAATGGCTTACCTCCCTTAGCAAAAAAGCTCGTACCCTGCGTCAGCGGGGTTGGCAACTTTTGCACTCAATCAAAGATTTACTCTTATTTCTTCTTTATGCCCTCCGCGCCGTCCTCACCCCACCCTCCCGCTTTGGTCGCCGTCTCGCCCTAGCCACCCTTCATTATCTAATCTGGTTCGTTTGGATTCCCATCCTCATCTTAGCCACCCCTTGGCGCTGGTATTACAACTTGATTCTACGCGCCCCCCTCAACTATTGGGTCTGGCGCCCCCTTAAACGTCTGTTCTGGGGCCTCTGGCACGCCCTCGGCCGCCTCGGCATCCAACTCCGCGCCGCCCTCACCGCCCTCGGCCACGGCCTCCGCCGTACCCTCTACCTCATCCCCACCACCCTCTTCGCCCCCCTACGCCGCTACTGGGCCAATGCCCAACCCGCTCGCCTCGCTTGGTGGCGCGCCCGCCGCTCCCAATGGTGGCTCTTCTACGCCCGCCTCCGCCTTCGCCTTCATCTCCGCCGCCCCCAACCCCCAGCCAACGCCATCGTCGCCCCCACTGTCATTCTCCCCACCCCTCAAAACCAACCAACGCGCCGCCAAAATCTACTCACCATCGCCAGCACCTTGGCCGCGCTCTTCTTCGTTGTCATCCTCTCTCTCCGCCTCAATAACAACTCCCCAACCTCAACCGAACCGGTTGTTATCACCGCTACCCCTGGCCCCACCCGCGCCGTTATCGAAATAACCCCCACTCTCCCTTGGCCCACGCCTGACCCTCTCAGCGGTGGTGGCACCCTCGCCTTCACCCAACTCATCGATGGTCAAACCGATATCTTCGCCCTCGCCGTCGGCCAAGCCAATCCCATCCGTCTCACCAATAATCCCGATATCGACCGCGACCCCGTCTGGAGCCCCGATGGCCGTCAACTCGCTTTCACCTCCCGCCGCGCCCAAAATTGGGACATCTACCTGCTCGACTTACCCAGCGGCCAACTGCGCCGCATCACCACTCAGCCAGGTTATGATGCCGCCCCTAGCTGGTCACCTGATGGGCAATGGCTTGTCTATGAATCTTTCCAAGGTGACAATCTTGATATCTACATCATCCGCATTGATGGCCAAACTGACCCCATCCGCGTCACCGAAGATGCCAGTTTGGATCATTCGCCTGTGTGGGGGCCGAGTGGCCGCCACATCGCCTTCACCAGCTGGCGCGATGGCAATCCCGATATCTTCCTCATGTCTCTCGACGCCGCCTCCGATGCCACCGCCGCCAATCTCACCCTCACCCCCGATAAATTTGAAGACCAACCTACCTTCCACCCCCTCGGCACCCACCTCGCCTACGATGAAAATAGCGACGGCCTCGAACTCATCTACATCCTCCCCCTCAAAGAGGATTACACCGCCGCCGCCCCCCCACAAACAATCGGCCAAGGCCAACATCCCGCTTGGTCCCCCGATGGCGCCGAACTCATGTACGCCCACACCAGTGGCCAACAAAACTTCTTGCTCGCCACCGCCATCGACGCCTTCAGCATCGCCCCCCAAGCCTTCGTCTCTGCCGGTACGCTCGCTGACCCTATCTGGACCGCCGTTACCCTCCCCTCCACTCTCCCCCCCGAACTAGAAACCATCGCCGCTCACAATCCACCACCGCTCTATACCGAATTCATCAACCCGCCCCAACCCACTGGCCCCCCTTACCTCCTCTGGCCCACCGATGTCAATGCCCCCTCTCCTTATCTCAATGACCATGTCGACCAATCATTCCTCGCCCTCCGTGACCGCGTTCTCCAAGAAACAGGCTGGGATTTCCTCGGCCAACTCGAACACATGTACGAACCACTCGAACTCGCCCCCCTCCCCGGTCTCCCCGCCCAAAACTGGAACAAAGCGGGCCGTGCCTTCGATATCTTCTATCGCTATGCCCTCACTTTCCAACCAGATGTCGAAGTCGTCCGCGAAGACCGAGGCAACGAAACCTATTGGCGCCTCTACTTACGCGCCACCACCCAAGATGGCTCACTCGGCGAACCTGTCCGCGCCCGCTCTTGGGATTTCCGCGCCCGCTATGGCTCCGACCCACAATATTACGACCAAGGGGGCAAAGCCAAAGATAACGTACTCAATGGCTACTATGTTGATTTCACCGCTCTAGCTGCCGATTATGGCTGGTATCCGGTCCCTTCCACCCCTAATTGGCGCACTTACTTCCCCGGTATCCTCTACTGGCATTACGAAAAGCGTGAAAATTTGAGCTGGGAGGAAGCGATGCGTCAACTTTACACAGCCGATGAACTCAATCAACAATTCGGAATCAATCCATGACCTCCCATCTATCTCGCTATCTCATCTTCTTTTTAATCCCTCTGGTTTATCTCCCCCTCCTCACCGCTTGCCGTTCCGATGAGGCCGAATCCCAACTCCCGCCCACACGTATCCCCGTCGCCGTTCCCCCCACCCTCGCCCCCACCCCAACCCCTCTCCAAATCACCCTCACCGATGAAATCACACCGGTCGCCACTTCAATCCCCCTGCCCACCCCCCGCTTTGTCTCTGATAGTGATGGCCTACGCCCCGCCCAAGCCCCTCTCTACCGCGCTTTAGACCCATTCTCTCCCTTTGAAGAAGCCTCCACCGCTGACTATCTACGCCCCCCACCCTATGATGTCCCTCTTAGCCTCCACCCAGATGACCATTATTGGCTTATACGCCCCATCCCCTCTGGCTACCGCAACTTCGATCTCGAATGGTTCCCTTACGGCAATGATGTTCTCATTGAAGAGTTAGCCCCTTATCGTATCCATCATGGCCTCGATTTTCCCAATGATACCGGCACACCTATCTTAGCCGCCAGTAGTGGCACCGTTATCTGGGCCGGACCGCTCCCCAGCGCCCGTGACGGGGTCAACTATTATGGCAATACGGTCATCATCGAGCATGATTGGGAATGGCAAGGGCAACCTGTCTTCACACTCTATGCCCATACATTAGAACTGTTCGTCACTGTCGGTGATTATGTCGATCAAGGTCAATTAATTGCCGGTGTCGGCGCCTCTGGCGCCGTCAGTGGCGCCCACCTCCACCTCGAAGTACGTGTCGGTCGCAATAATCGCTTCGCTTCACGCAACCCCGCGCTCTGGATAGCCCCCTACTCTGGCTGGGGTACCTTAGCCGGTAGCTTCACCGACCAACGCGGCCGCTACATCACCAATGCGACCATCTCCATCCGCCCCGTCGGCGCAACCCGCCCGTTACGCACACGCCGCACCTATGCCTACGATCTTGTCACCCCCGATGAAGTCTGGGGCGAAAACTTTGTCATCCCCGATCTGCCTGCTGGCCGTTATGATATAACTATCCAAAGCAATGGCCGAGCTTATGATCGTACCATCGACATCCTTCCCGGACGCACCAATTTTATCGCTATCGAAGCTGACTTTTTCTTCACCCCGCCCACTGCTACACCTCCCCCACCAGAAGCTCCCCCCGCCACCGCTACGCCGTCCCCAGAATCATAATCTGAATTAACGGCCGTCGCCCCGTCTCATCATACAAATAACGGCGCAACTCATCCCGCAAGCGCTTCTCCAAATTCGACTTACTCATATTACTGCCATGAAGTGCCACCATCCGCCGGACTGACTCCTGCACCCCTTCCACCAAATCAGGCGCTTTGCGCAAATCAGTAAAACCACGTGACAACAGTTCTGGTTTACCCACCAAATGCCCCTGTGTGTTCAAAAAGAACGACACCACAAAGAACCCATTCTCCGCTAGCTTTTCCCGATCACGCATCACTGACCAACCCACTTCCCCCACACTCGCCCCATCAACAAATATATACCCGCCTGGTAAACGCGGCCCGATTTCCATGCTATTACTCGTAAACTCCACAATATTCCCATTTTCTACTACCGCAATATTGTCTTCCGGAATCCCTAAATCAACCGCCAATTTGCCATGTGCCCGTAAATGACGCAACTCTCCATGTACCGGCATAATAAACTGTGGCTGAACCAAATTAATCATCAACTTCATCTCTTCACGACTAGCATGACCCGAGACATGTACTTTAGCCACACCCTCATACAAAACCTCGGCCCCACGTTGCATCAACCGGTTAATAATCCGATGAATACCTTCTTCATTGCCAGGAATGGCGTGGGCCGAGATAACCACCGTATCCCCCTCTTGTATCTTCAACGAACGGTGCCGATTGTAAGCTAACTGCCCCAATACCGCCCCTGGCTCCCCTTGCGATCCCGTCGCCATAATCGTAACTTGATGCGGCGCATAATTCTGCGCTTGGCTAATATCTATCAATAAATCATCCGGTATATTCAAATACCCTAACCGTCGCGCCATCTTCGTATTATCCCGCATCGAGCGACCTGTAATCGCTAATTTCCGCCCATACCGTACCGAAGCATCCGCCACTTGCTGAATCCGAGATATCAATGATGCAAATGAAGCAACAATAATTCGCCCCCGCTGATTATTCCGAAACAATTCTTCAAAAGCCTCGGTAATTACCGCTTCCGACGCCGTCCAGCCCGCCCGTTCCGCATTCGTGCTATCCCCCAACAAACACAAAACCCCACGGCGCGAAAACTCAGCCAACCGCGCAAAATCCGGTGGCCAACCATCAACCGGCGTATGATCAAACTTATAATCCCCCGTATGCACAATTAATCCCACCGGCGTCGTAATCCCAAAACCAACACAATCCGGAATACTATGAGCCACATGAAACGGCTCTATCAAAAAAGAACCAACTTCAAATTGACCTTCCGCATCAATAACATGAACCTTTACTTTTGATAATAAATTGGCTCGCTGTAATTTGACTTCTACCAACCCAGCCGTTAATGTTGTGGCATAAATAGGTGCATCCACATCAGCCATCAAATACCCAATCGCTCCCACATGGTCTTCATGCCCATGGGTGATAAGCACCCCCTTAACTTTATGCATCTTATCAGCTAAGTAATTATAATCCGGAATGATAGCATCAATACCAAGCATATCATTTTCAGGAAACATAATCCCAGCATCGATTATTAATATCTCATCACCGTACTCAATGACGGTCATATTTTTGCCAATTTCGCCACACCCCCCTAAAGGTACAATACGCAATTTTTCGGACATAAGTCCTCCGTTAAGTTATAAGGTCAGTTAGTAATTATCATCACCTAATCTGTATTGTCAGGCGTTCATTACCCATCAAAATATCTTGTTTTTATATGCGTAACTGCCACCAACAGGTCATAATCAAAACAACCTCAACCACCGCCAAAAATGTGGTATATAAACGCAAATTAGGGGTTGTTTCCGTAATATCCACCCTACCCCCACCCTTTCCTGTTGTCTCAACTTCAATCACAATTGTGGAAATGTTGTCTGCCCCACCCCGCTCATTCGCCTCGGCCACAAACGTTTTGGTAATCTCATCTAACGCATCCTCACCCATTAAACCATTTAACTCTTCATCCCCCAAATAACGCGTTAGCCCATCCGAACACAACAAAACACGATCACCACTCTGCACTGGCTCCACAAAAATTTCAATCTGTGGCCGATCCTCACCCCCTAAACTAGACAAAATCACATTCCGATGTGGATGACGCAACGCCTCTTCTGGTGTAATCGCTCCCTCTTCCACCAACTTTGCCACTAAACTCTGATCTCTCGTTATTTGCCGCAATCCCCCTTTGCGCCACAAATACCCCCGACTATCCCCCACATTCGCAATATACAACAAATTCCCATGCAACACAGACGCCACCATCGTTGTCGCCATCCGTGTACCATCCCCCTTGTCTTTCACTAACTGACGCAAATCTTTATTCGCCGCTTGCACCGCTTCACGCAAACGTGTTTCAATTGGTATTGATGGATCACTTTGTGTATAATGCTCAACCATTTTGTCCGCCGCATATCGGCTAGCCACATCACCGGCATCAGCGCCACCAACCCCATCAGCGACAACATATAACCAACCATACTGCTCGGCCAATTCAGGCGTTGTCGGCTCCCAATGGGCGATCGCATCTTCGTTGCGACTGCGAACCTGTCCTTGATCAGTTTGTAAAGAAGCTTTGATTGCTGAGTGCATATATTTATACCATTATTGACTAACAAAGTGATTTAAAAAGATGACATTCTGTTTTTATCACTAACTGACGAAACTTTACCTAATACTCGAAATAATACATATCAAGCAAAACCAACTATTTTAATTTACACCTGCCAAGCATTAAACAACATACTCTCAAGATCAAATGTCGAGATTATTTAGTTTAATACACTTAAGCCCCCATTATACCAAAATTCGAGCCGTTTGTTCCCTATTGTACAGATTAATTCATATACAACCAATAATTAAGTGGTTTAACCTAAATACTTCACAGTTTATGCACTTAGCTAGCTAATTATCTAAAATCGTCTCAAATACGGTACAGTTATATTCATTATATTGTTGACACGCCGCAGGAACATCAGCTGAAACGATTATTTCCCAACGCGCTAAGGCTCGTGTCAGATGACACAAAGGAAAGCCCATCACCCCAGCATAACAACCCATCAAATGTAACACTGGCTCAAAAACAGGATGTTGAATACCATAAGAACCAGCCTTATCAAATGGATCACCAGAATCAATATAAGCTTCAATCTCAGCATCACTATAATCCCGCATAGGCACATCAATCGTCGCCACATCACTTTGTTCAGCCCCACTCTTTTTGTCCAACAACACAATACCCGTATGCACTTGATGTGTTTGCCCCCGCAAGCGAGTTAGCGTTTGACGCGCATCATCAGCATCAACCGGCTTACCTAGCCTATCCTGCCCCAAAGCCACAACAGTATCAGAAGCAACGATTAATGCGTCTACTGGCGTCACTACCTTCGCCGCTTTTGCTTTAATACGGGCTCTTTCTATAGCATTTTGCGCTGGATCAACCAAGGTCACGATCTCTTCATCCACATCAACCGCCAAAACTTCAACAGGCAAATCCAACAATTGAATCAATGCCCGTCGGCGTGGTGACATCGAGGCTAAATATAATGTTCTCATATCACAATTTACCCATGAAATAAAAAAGGCTAGCCAAAATTGGCTAGCCTTTACAAACTCTACTGTTAGTTAGGAGTTAAGCAAACTATTTAAGTTGAACGCTAGCCCCAGCAGCCACCAATTTTTCTTTAGCCGATTCAGCGGACTCTTTGCTGACTTGTTCCATAACGGTACCCAAGCCATCAACCACTTCTTTAGCTTCTTTCAAGCCCAAGCCGGTTAAAGCACGAACTTCTTTAATAACGTTGATTTTCTTAGGACCAATGTCGGTCAAAACAACGTCGAACTCAGTTTGTTCATCTTCTTCAGCAGCATCGCCAGCAGCACCAGGCATAGCCATCATGCCCATTGCCATAGGTGCAGCCGCGCTAACACCCCATTTTTCTTCTAACATTTTTGTCAAGTCAGCCGCTTCCATTAAGGTCAAAGCGCTTAAATCTTCAACTAATTTATCCAAATCAGCCATGGTTATATATCCTCCAAACAAATGTTGCCTCTACATTTAAAAAACGGCAACTTATTTTTATTGTTTTAATTGATAGTAAAGGTTCAGCAATCTATTGATTAATTATTAATTTTATTCAATACCTATTAACTGCTAAACATATTGATAATCAAAGAACTTAAGCAGTATCAGCCGCTTCAGTTTCTTCTTTTTTAGCGTACGCATCCAAGACATTAACGACTTGTCGTACACCACTCGCCACCACAGAAGCCAAGTTGCGTGCCGGAGCACTTACCAACCCAACTAATTGGCCGCGTAGCTCTTCCAAACTCGGTAATTTTGCCAATGCTTCCACACCTTCAGCATCTAAGATCTCATCGCCAAGAATAGCGCCTTTAATAATCAGACGGTCTTCTTTTTTAGCGAACTCAACCAAAGCTTTAGCCAATGATGGCGCATCTTGTGCAGCAAAACCCGCAGCCATTTGCCCAACGAGCATCTCCGTAGGCACTGGTTTCCCAGTTTGTTCTAGTGCATTCTTAAACAATGTATTTTTAGTGATGTGGAAACGGGAATCTACTTGACGAACTTCGCCGCGTAATGCTTCCAAATCTTTCACTTGCATACCTTGATATTCAGCTAGAACAATCGCCCGTGAATCGGAGAGTAACTCAATGTATTGGGCCAATAGCTCTTCTTTGCGTTTACGTGAAATAGCCAATCGCCATTACCTCCTATAATAAAAAATCCTCACACCAGCCGGCATGAGGATTTTAAACATTATCAAGTATCGTTGTTATAAAACAACGCTTAATCTTGTTCGAAACCCCACTTAGGCTGGCAGAATTAAGTCAATTTAAAATCGACACCAACGGTCAACAGTAGAGAGATAAAACAAAGGGTATGTTATCAATAGAATTAAACTATTGCAACGCCTCCGCTGTATCAAGATTTATCGCGGGCCCCATCGCGTTTGCCACAACCAAACGACGCACATAAATGCCTTTGGTCGCAGCCGGACGGGCGCGTTTAATCGTATCTAAAATCATTTGTAAATTAGCTAATAATTTATCATTATCAAAACTAGCTTTACCAAATGGGCCATGAATATTAGCGGTGCGGTCAACGCGGAATTCCACCCGACCAGCTTTCGCTTCTTCAATCAAACGGGGTAAATCTTCCCCAGGTGCAACCGTACCAGCCCGTGGGTTTGGCATCAAACCGCGGGGGCCTAAAATACGGCCTAAACGACCAACTTTACCCATCATATTGGGTACAGCCATCGCTACATCAAAATCTGTCCAGCCACCTTGAATCTTTTTCACCATCTCATCATCAGCGATGAAATCAGCACCAGCTTCTTCGGCTAAACGAGCATCTTCGCCCTCGGCGAAGACCAAAACACGCACTGTCTTACCTAACCCATGGGGCAAAACAACCACTTCACGCACTTGTTGATCCGCATGACGGGGATCAACACCAAGGCGCATATGCACTTCTACAGTCGGGTCGAATTTTGTGTAAGCAGTATCTTTCAATAACTGAATAGCTTCAGCACGGGTATACTTCTTAAGGGGATCTACCTTAGCTGCTGCTTCTTGATACTTACGTCCTCTTTTTGGCATCTATAACTCCTTGTGGTTTTAACGGGCTCGGCCACATGACCGTCATACCCTCCCACCTATAAACAATGAAGGTTAACCTTCAACTGTAATTCCCATGCTGCGAGCCGTACCAGCAATGATTTTCATCGCATTATCGATATCAACAGCATTTAAATCTTTCATCTTAATTTCAGCAATTTCACGAACTTGATCCGATGTAACTTTGCCTACTTTATTCCGATTTGGCTCAGATGAACCACTCTTTAAACCAGCCGCCTTCTTCAACAAATCAGCTGCCGGCGGGGTTTTCAATACAAAGGTAAAACTGCTATCTTGAAAAACAGTTACCTCTACCGGAACCACTTGCCCCACTTGATTTGCGGTCTTCGCATTATACTCTTTACAAAATTGCATCAAGTTAATACCATGGGGACCTAAAGCAGTACCAACTGGTGGTGCAGGATTTGCTTTACCACCTTGGATTTGAATTTTTACTATTGCTTTTACTTTCTTAGCCATAACACTCTCCGGGGAGTCCAAACGCTCTGTCTCGCAGAGCTCCTCCTAACCGCTAAATTAGGAATAATACAATGAGACTTTGTGACTTTACCAAATAAAAACCACCAAAATCAGTTTAGCACTGATTTTCGTGGCCTAAAAAAAGTACAGTTAACAATTAACTTGTCTGGTCAGCTTGCCACTCACAAAATCTTTGTTGGCAATTAACAACTACTAAGTTGCGCTTGACCTATACTTTCTCAACGTGTAAAAAGTCTAGTTCAACTGGTGTTTCTCGTCCGAAGAACGATACCATTACCCACACTTTAGCCCGATCAGCATCAATCTCTGATACGGTACCAATAAAGTCAGCAAATGGCCCTGTTCCAATTCGTACTTTCTCACCAATTTGAAAATTAAACTTAACTTTAGGTGCTTCCGCTTCCATCCGATTTAAGATCTTAGCGACCTCATCATCACGCAATGGCGTAGGATCGTTTCCCATGCCCACGAAACCGGTAACACCAGGTGTATTCCGTACCACATACCATGAATCTTCACTCATCAGCAATTGTACCAGAATATATCCAGGAAATACACGACGTTCTACTGTCCGTCGCTTGCCATCTTTAATCTCAATCTCTTCTTCTGTCGGCACCACCACATCAAAAATCTTATCTTGCATACCCATCGTTTCGATACGTTGCTCAATACTGTGCCGCACTTTGTTTTCGTAGCCGGAATAGCAGTGAACGACATACCAAGCACGGCCGTCATCTGGCTCTTGTAATATTTTCTTGGTCTCTAGCTCGTCGCTCATAATCAATATAGTTCCCTAATCCGTAGATACGCTTAACTTATAATGGCCTTAAACCATTAAATTACAAACTCAACCAACTGTTCAAACGCCCATGAAAAAACGAAGTCGAACCCCGCTAACAATGCAGCCATAAAAATAGTCACCGCAATAACAATTAATGTCAAACGAATCGACTCTTCACGAGTTGGCCACGTGACTTTATCTAACTCACCACGTGTTTCACGCAAATAACGGGCTAACGCATTGGCTTGTTTCTCTTTCTTCTCACTTGCCTTCTTTTCAGCACGTTTTGATGTTTTTTTTGTTTTCTTTTCAGTTACATCTGAGGCCAATATGATACCCTCAATTACACAAATAATAGTAATATAAAAAAACAGGGGGTGCAGGAATCGAACCCGCAACCTACGGTTTTGGAGACCGTCGCTCTGCCAATTGAGCTAACCCCCTACATTAAAAAATGTAGTTTATCTCAAATAAACCAAATAATCTAGCGTGTTTCCCGATGCGGTTGATGTTTACGACACCGCGGGCAATATTTAGAAATCTCTAAACGTGCTGGATCATTACGCCGATTTTTTTCCGTAATATAATTACGCTCTTTACACTCAGTACAAGCTAATGTTAAGTGCGAACGTACATTTTTCTTAGCCATAATTTCACCTTTACGGTTAACGTTACGGACAAATCCGTACCCTAAACCTTAACATACTAAACCGTTTTGGTCAATATGTTAAAAGAGTGGGCTACCATGATAATGATAGCCCACTTCAATTTTTAACTTAAATTACTCAAGAATTTTGGTGATAACACCAGCGCCAACAGTCAAACCACCTTCGCGAATCGCGAAGCGGCTACCTTCTTCCAACGCCACTGGCATAATCAATTCCACTTCCATATTCACGCTGTCACCAGGCATCACCATCT
>DATHYN010000187.1:0-3044 GCA_035459145.1 Anaerolineae bacterium
CCCCGCCCCCTCGACCAAGCCAAAGAAAAACTCGGCATCCCCCCCCACCACCAAATGATACTTTTCGCTGGCCGCATCGAACCCCTTAAAGGGATCGACACCCTCCTTCAAGCTATCGCTCTCCTCCACCAAGAAAACAAGAACCTCTTCAACGATGTCTGCGTCTGCATCATCGGCGGCGACCCCCAAGAAACTGACCCCACCACTGAAATGAGCCGCCTCCAACAACTGCGCCAACAACTCGGCCTCACCGATTTAGTCACCTTCCTCGGCGCCAAAGACCAAAACACCCTCCCCTGGTATTACAGCGCCGCCACCATGGTCATCATGCCCTCCCACTACGAAAGCTTTGGCTTAGTCGCCCTCGAAGCGATGAGCAGTGGCACCCCCGTTATCGCCTCGGCCGTCGGCGGCCTCTCCTTCCTCATCCAAGACAAACAAACCGGCTACCTCATCCCCAGCCGCAACCCCACCGCCCTCGCCCAAAAGATAAAACGACTCCTCGATGACCCCACCACCCGCCAACAACTAGCCACCGGTGCCCGTAACTACACCGCCCAATACGATTGGCCCCTCATCATCAAACAACTACGCCAAATTTATCAACAAGCCATTGACCACACAATCTCGGATGGTTCATAATGAGGTATAAATTATGTCCCTAATAAACACACCACCTGACCATATTGAAGAACCCCCCTCAGTCTGCTACCGCCACCCAGACAAACCCAGCCGCCTCCAATGCACCCGCTGTGGCAATGTCATCTGTGCCAGTTGTGCCCGCCGTGCCTCCGTCGGCTACCAATGCCCTGATTGCGTCCTCGGCGGCGCCGCCAAACTCTCCCGCAACTACGAGGGCCTCCTCAGCCCCTTCAATCATAGCCGCCACCAACCTGTCTTCACCTACCTCATCCTCGCCATCATCATCATCCTCTCCATCATGATGCAACTGTCCGGCGGCTCCACCAACCCCGAAACATTAATCAACTTTGGCGCTAAATACGGCCCCCTCATCCTCGCTGGCGAATGGTGGCGCTTTTTTACCGCCATGTTCCTCCATAGCGGTATCATGCACCTCGCCTTTAACGGCTACATCTTATTCCTTTTTGGCCAAGAGATGGAAAGTATCTACGGTCCCAGTCGCTTTTTATTCATTTACATCTTATCCGGTCTCTCCGGCTCCTTGCTCAGCTTTCTGCTTCGTCACATCAACGAATTCTCCATCGGTGCCTCCGGCGCAATTTTCGGCATTATGGGCATGAACATCGCCTTTTTCTGGCTCTATCGCCGCCGTTTAGGCGAATATGGCAAAGCCAAAGTCCGGCAAACGATGCAATTAATCGGTTTTAATCTGATTATTGGCTTTTTCCTCATCAGCAATATCAATAACGCCGCCCATATTGGCGGCCTCATCGGCGGCGCCATCCTCGGCTACCTTTTCGCTCCCCGCTACCAAGTCGACGAATCAAAAGATGTACGCGAAGTGCGCGATACCGGCTCTTTACGCCACCGCTGGTGGCTCGTCCTGCTCGTTATAGCTTTCTTCATCATGCTCGGCCGCTGGAGTCTCACCCTCCCCTTCTACGGCATCCTCTAACCCTACTCCGCCGGCGTCTCCGGCGGGCGCCGGCGATTAGGACAATCAGACGGCGCAAACCAACGACTATTAATCCGCCCCTGCAAACGAGGCAAACTCGGCAAACAGGCCAAAATAATCCGCGGGTTATTATGCGACACCTTAATCGGCTTCTCTTCATTCAACCGATTCAAAATCTGCTCCTCCAACGGACTCACCGTCACCCCCGACTCATCATCCGCATCCAACGGCACCACCAACGTCACCGGCACCGCATACGCTTTGATATAATAAGGCGTACTATCACTCGTCACATCATAATACAAAACATGCTCCCCATACATATGCAACCCCGATACCTGCTCATCCCCCAAAATAAACCGCTCCGCGCCAATATTCCCCCCATGCAACTCAATCGCAATCGTCCACCGCGTCGCAATATCGGGGTCAATCCCCGACCGAGCCACAATCGCTCGGCCATAATCATTCAACACATCCGATGCATACCGGCGCGGCACACTCTTATGCGCTTGGTCCCAGCCCCCGTTATAAGCCGATAAAGCCGCATACACATCACCCCCCGCCTGCCGAATCACCTGCGCCAAAATCGTCACCCCCCACCGCATATTAATCCCCGGATTCATCAGCTCCTCCGATGATGGCCGATAAGCAAACCCCGGCCCATGCGGCATAATCCCCATCAACCCCACCGCCCCCACATAGCTAACCACATGCGGCAAACCATTCGACTCCGTCTCCATCACCGCCGCAATCAAATCAGGGTCTAAACCATGACTCCGCGCCAACGGCAAAATATAATTATTCCACTGCGTAATATTGTACCCCCAAATCGGTGACAACTGATCCGGATCCGAAACCACCCCCGTCACAATATTCTGGGGCACAGGATCCGCCTCGGCCACCCACACCGGCCACGGCCACAACACAACCAACAATAAAACCGTCACTATTTTTTGCCATTTATACATAACAGCTCGATTCTAACCAACACCCCTCCAAATGTCAACCATTTTCACCACCTGCTCACGACCAACCAAATAAAAAATAAAAAATCACCAATAAAAAATCCCTCATTCACAAACCCCACCCCCTATGCTAAAATAAACCCATGTCCACCCCCTTACCCTTACACCAATACGGCCCTCCCCAAGCCCCCCCCATCATGCTCCTCCACCCCGGCGGCGCCCTCCACACCGTCTGGCTCCCCCTCATCCGCGCCTGGCGCGGCCAATACCACCTCCTCGCCCCTGATCTACTCCCCCCAGACAACCCCCACCCATCACTCCACACATTAGCCACCCACATCATCACCCTCCTACAACAACAAAACGAACCCACCTGGCTCATCGGCGCCTCCTTAGGCGCCAACGTCGCCCTCCTCGCCACCAGCCGCGCCCCCAACCTAGTCGCCGGCCTCATCCTCGACTCCGCCCAAGTAGGCGGCCCA
>DATHYN010000188.1:0-26181 GCA_035459145.1 Anaerolineae bacterium
CGGAGAGGGTGGGGGCGGTGACGATGGCGTTACCGGCTTGGCCGAGGGCTTCTAGTTCGTAGGACATTGGTTTTAGGGTCTCTTTTTGGTGAGGGTGAGGGTGTTGTGATGGGGGGTGGTGGTAAAGTCGCATTGATCGACGAGTTGGCGAATAATATGGAGGCCACGGCCGGAGGGGGTGAGGTTATCGTTATCGGGGGGGGGGATGGTTTGGGGGTTGAAGGAACGGCCGTTATCTTGAAAGGTTAGGATAAGGGTGTGGGGGGTGGTGGTGATGGTGACGACAATTTGTTTATCGGGTTGGTTTTGATAAGCGTGTTCGATGATATTGGCACAGACCTCATCACAGATGAGTTCGAAGTGGAATTGGGCTTGTTCGTTGAAGTTGGCTTGGCGGGCGGCTTGGAGGACAAAGTTGGTCAGGTGTTGGATATGGTCATGGTGAGCGGGAATGGTTAATGTTTGGGCTGGATACATCAGGTTGCTGGGGGGGTAAGGTAAGCATGGCGGGGTTGCCGCCATGCTGATTGTTTGGTTGATGGTGGGGTTTAGAAGCTGCCGACGGCCGAGGTGGTGTCGTTGGCAATTTCAAAGCGGTCTTGGAGACCGGTTAAATTAAAGACTTCGAGGACTTTGTCCGAGGGGCTGACAAGGACTAGTTGACCATCTTTGTGAGCGGTGATGATGGAGCGAAGGCCAGCACTGCTGAGGAAATCGACATTAGAAAGATCCATGACGAGATTTTTGCGCCCTTTGGTGTGCAGGTCGCTGATGGTTTGGTCGAGTTTGGTAGCGGTTGTGCTGTCGATTTTGCCGCTGAGGGTTAGTAAATCGACACGTTTAAAGGATTCAACTGAGATATTCATAAGGTTTAGTCTCCTACAAGTTAATTTTCCAAGAAATAAAGCTGTCTTGGTTATTGAGTCAAAGACAGGTTGGGGTGGAAATTCGAAATTTATTATTAAAAGAGGGGATAGAGTTTGGTCTATACTGTATGTTGGGGAAAGGGCTGATTAAGCCAATCAGTTTCCCAATCCGGCTTATATTGTAATGATTTGTAGGGTTTAGAGCAAGTAGGAGATCGGTATTGTGAACTGGATGGGGGGGGAGGGGGTATGAAATCTGTTGATTTGTTAAGGGTTTGTTTGATTTGAGTTGGGAGCTGGTTTGAGTAGGTTTGGTGGATTTTGACGCGGATTTTGGGGATTTGACAGATTTTTTTGTGTTGGTGAAGTGAGTGGGGGTGTTTAGTTGGAGGTCTGGCGATTTAACAAAGGGTGTGTTTGCGTTGAGTTGAAGCCTGTCATTAACCAGAACCCGTCGCGAGCGAAGGGTATCCCGTCATCATCTCGCCAAGACCAGCGCAAAAATAGCGGGATATCCGTAGCCGAGAGACCTGTCAGGACGGACAGTAGAGAGAAGTCTCCTCTATTTGGAAGGTTATACGGGTCTCTCCACTACGTTTGCCCTCCTTTTTTGTGGCATTTATTGGTCATTGACATAGCGGGTAAACTCCGGTCGAGACGGGTTGGAGATAAAGTTCAACTGATTTCAAACACACCCTTTGGCAAATGGCAATACCTTTTGTGGGGGGTTAGCGGGCGGCGCCGTAGGGGGCCCAAGTGGGGTGGCTGGTGATGCTATCATCACGGGTGAGGCGGAAGGTTTCATTGGTAGGTAGATTGTGGAGGTAGAGGTCTTCGTTAAAGATGAAGGCGAGTTGATCGCCATCGGGACCCCAAGCCATAAATTGTTGTTCACGAGGGAAGCGGCTATTTTCGCCGACGGGGGGGTAGAGTTGGCGGCTGTTACTGCCATCGCGGTCCATGAGCCAGAGGGTGTAAGTTGTGCGGAGGCTATCGAGAGGGTTGGTGGCGCGGAGGTAGACGATATGGCCGTTAGCGATAGGGGGGGAGAGGGTGGGGGCCCATTGGGCGTGGCTCCAGATGCCGGTTTGGGGGGCGAGGGGGAGGGCGAGATTGCTATCGGTGGCGAAGACCCAGGTGTCGAAGTTGAGGGCGGTGGGGTCGTCACCAACGTGTTGGCTGGCGAGGAGGAAGCGGCTATCGGCGGACCAAGAGAGGGTGGGGACCCAGACCCAATCGGAGCGGGTGTTGTATTCGGTGAAGCGTTGGAGGATGGTGCGGGGGAGGGAGGTGGGGGCGTCATCGGTATCCTCATCAGAGGTGGTGGGTTGAGTGGGGAGGGAGATGAGGCCGATTTCATCGGCGTAGCTGTAGGCGAGGGAACGGCCGTTTGGGGCCCAAGCGTAAGAGCCACCCCACCAGCCATAAGTAGCGGGGTAGGATTCGATCAGTTGTTGGGTGGTGATGGTGAGGGGGGAGGTGGTAGCGAGGGTGCCGAGCCAGAGGTCGTTATTGGCTTCCCAGCCGGGGAGGAGCTCGGTGGCGAGGCCGGTGGTGTAGGCGATGACGGGAGAGGTTGTGGCTGGGTTCCAATCGGCCCAGAGGACGTTGTTGATGCCGAGTGATTGGGGAGCGGCGCCGGCGGTGGTGGCGACGAGCCAGAGTTGGTTGAAGGTGGTTGTGCTGGAGGTGGCGCGGGTGTAGAGCAGATAGTCGCCAGTGGGGGAGAGAGAGAAGACGCGACGGTCGAGGCTAGGACCGGTGTTGAGTTGTTCGGGGAAGGCGTTTGAGCCGCGGAGGAGGACAGCTTGGCCATCGTTGATGTAGGCGAGACGACCGGGAAAGTTTTGGTTGCCGGGGGTGGCGCCAAAGCCGACCATAATGATTTCGTTTTGGGGTTCTTCGATGGTGATGGCTTGGGTGGTGACCCGTTCGACTTCGAGGCCATTGCGGTAGACGATGCGGACGGTGCGTTCTTGCAGGCCAGTTTTGCCTGGTTGGACGATAATAGGGGCATCGGTGGCGCTCATCGCTTCATTGCGAACGACTTGACGGTCAAAAGGGATGCCTTGTTCGATCACTTCGATGCTTTCGGTGATGCGGATGAGATTGATGATGGTATCGGCGGTGAGAGGGGTGAAGAGGGGGGGATCGACCTCATCGGCTGGGTTGAGAGTGATATTGGCTTCTTGTAACGCTTCGCGGACGGTGGTAGCGGTGGTGGCGAGAGTGGTGACGGTATTATCGTGTTGGATAGTGATTTGGAAGGGGGTACGTGTGCTGGTTAGGGGAGCAGATTGGCAGGCAGGGAGGAAGAGGAGGAGGAAGAGGAGAAGGATTTGAAGATAAGAGCGGTAAAAAGGGGGATTCATGTGATAGTTAGATGTCAAACAGGAGCTAGCTTGAATAAACGACTCTGGTTAGAAGAGCGGGATTCAAGCTAGCCTAGGTATGGTGTTATTGACGGTATGATTATGCTTCTTGCCAGAGCTGGCTGACCTCATCGGGGAGGGAATCGGCCACTTTTTGGCTTAGATTGCCATCAATTTGTTGTTTGAGGGCATTGAAAACAGCGACAGTGGGGAAGCGGGCGAAGACGGCGTCGCTGTTGCCACAACGGCGGGCGACCTCATTTTGGAATTCGTAGCTAGTGACAGTTGGGTCACGGAAAGGGAAGAGGTTAAAGTAAGCGCCAATTGGTTTAGCGAGTTGAGGGTCAATGGCGCTTTGCAGTTCTTTTTTGGTATTGCTATCGAGATGGGCGCCTAATGTTTTGAGGACGCCGTAGCTCCAACGCTCAGCGATGGGGCGGGTGGGTAGTTTACCCATTTTTTGAACATGTGCGTAGTAGGTGTTAATATCCACCGTTGCTCTCCTTAATGAATGAATCAAAATGTGTTGACATGGATACAATAAGTATGTAAGGTAGGGATGATAACACAGAATAGGGTTCGTGTTAAGATACTATTTTGCCTAAAAACGGCCGTTTTGACCACCCCTAAGTTGATTTTGACCAAAAAATTGACGAATTATTAAGAAAAGGTATAATAGTGAGTCGGCGCTTTAAGCATATTATTAGAGAAATATTTTAAAGCCACCACAAAGATTGATTTAAATTGACCCATATTGTGTTAAATTTGGCATTTGAAGAAGCTTTGGTGAAACAGATGGTATTTTATGTCTTCTGTGTCATCAAACTGTGAGTGGTGAGTAACTTTGTTAAATAGAGATGTCGTTCATTGTGTTCAAAGACGGATTGGCACGGCACTTAGATTATTGAGAAGAGGGTTGTAATTATGGCAAAAAAAATTCCATTACAAGCAGAAGCCCGTGATGTAGCTGGTACGAAAGCGAAGCAGTTACGTCGGGAAGGGTTAATTCCTGGGATTGTTTATGGGGACACAGAACCAATTAGCGTCCAGATGGACGTGTTGGAATTAGAACGTGTTTTGCGTAAAGCGGGGACTGCGAATTTGATCGAGTTAGCATTACCATCAGAAACGAAAGTGGTGTTGGCGCGTGACATTCAACGTCATTTCACACGTCGTGATCTTATTCATATTGATTTTTATGAAGTGGACTTGACGAAAAAGGTTGTTTCCGAAGCGGAATTGGTCTGGCGCGGTAAAGCACCATTGGTTACCAGTGGTATGGGCCGGTTGGTACCGATTCGTAACAAGATTCAAATTGAAGCGTTACCAGAAGATTTGGTTAATCGGATTCCGGTTAATGTCCGCGGGATGGATAGCTTAGATTCAGCTATTTATGTGCGTGATTTGAAGTTACCAGAAGGTGTCATTGTTTTAGAAGATGGCGATCGTTTGGTCTTGAAATGTGCGCCACCGATTAAACGGGCTACGGTTGACATTGGTGCGGAAGAAGATGACGAAGAAGACGAGGAACTGGAATAGATCTGGTTGTCGTATAAGTAGACTTTAACTAGTTTTTAGAAGAGAGAAGAGACAGATTTGATTTACAGGTGTAAATTGGGTTTATAGTGGATCTCTTTGGAAATAGTATGTAAAGTTTATTTTTGTATGAACCTATTCATTTAAATTTGGAAAGGGTCGGTAAAGCCGGCCCTTTTTGACGTTTATTGAGGTTGTATGCAGAAAGAGATGTGGGACAAAATTAAAACGGGCGTTTATTTAATTTTGTTGTTAATGTGTGCGTGGCAGTTGCGCATAACGGGAATTGATTGGGACGAGTATCAGCATTATCATCCTGATGAGTCTTACATTAGCTGGGTAGCGACGACGATTGAGTGGCCGACAGAGTGGGGGGAGGCGTTTAAGCCGAGAGTATCTAGTTTTAATCCGTATTATTGGCCGCCGGAGGCGGCGAGTGAGGGGATTGTGGTGGAGCAGGATAAGCGGCGGAGTTTTGCTTATGGGCATTTGCCGTTGTATTTGGGGGTGGGGATGATGCGGTTGGCCGAGGTGGTGGGGGAGGATGTGAGGGGGTGGTTACCGGAGGGGGGTGTGTGGCGTGAGGATATTTTGAATGGCCGAGGGGCGTTTGAATATACGCATGTGACGGTGGTGGGGCGGTTGTTAACGGTGATGGTCGATACAGCTACGATTTTGGTCTTATTTTTGTTGGCGAAAGCTTTGTATGGGACGCGGGTGGGGTTGGTGGCAGCTACATTTTTGAGTTTGAATGTGATGCATATTCAGTTGGCTCATTTTTTTACATTTGATCCGTATCAGACTTTGTTTGTGGTGGCATCATTGTATGCTGGGGTGCGGGCGATACCAAGGGAGGGGGGGCGTCAGTCGGTGGGGTGGCGGTTGTTGGCGGGGGTATTGGCTGGTTTGGCGGTAGGGTCGAAGTTTTCGGCGGTTTTGTTGGCGTTGCCGTTGGTGTTATTGTGTTTATTGGAAGATGATTTGACATGGCGGCGATTGGTGATTAATGTGGGGGTATTGGGTTTGGTGACATTGGGGGCGTTTGTGTTGACCAATCCGTTTGCGGTGATTGATCGGGGGTGTGTGGTGAAGACGCCGGCGATGTTGGGTGGGGCCGTGCCGGAGATTAATTGGGGATTTTGTTCGTTGGCGAATATCAGCACGCAGGGGCGAATGGTGCGGGGGAATGAGCAGCCGTTTACGCGACAGTATATTGGGACGCCGGCTTATTGGTATTTTATTGATATGCAGTTGCGGTGGGGGATGGGGCCGTTGTTGGGGTTGGTGGCGTTTGTAGGTTTTGGGTGGGCGATATGGCAGGGAGTGGGGATGGTGAGGGGGTGGTGGGAGTCGGGATTGGGGCGGGTGAAAGGGGAGTGGGGGCGGCATTGGGTGGTATTGGCGTGGTGCCTGCCGTTTGCGGTGACGACGGGAGATTTTTTTGTGAAGTTTATGCGTTATTTACAGCCGTTGACGCCGTTTTTGATGATGTATGGGGCGGCGTGGTTATGTCGTGGTGTGGGTAAGCGGTGGCAGAGGGGGTTGTTGGGGGCGACATTGGTGAGTACGTTTGTGTATGTGGTGGCGTTTGTGACGATGTATGATACGCCGCATCCGTGGGCGGAGGCGTCACGGTGGATACATTTGAATGTGCCGGCGGGGAGCGTGATTTTGACCGAGTTGTGGGATCAGGCGTTGCCGAGTAGTGTAGAGATTGAGGGGGAGCGGTTTAGTCGGGGGCGGTATGAGAATCGGGAGATGACGTGGTTATCGGGGGCGGATGAGAATGATGGGGAGGGGAAGTTGCGGCGGAATGTGGAGCGGTTGGCCGAGGGGGATTATTTGGTCGTGGCCTCGGATCGGATTTATGGGGTGGTGGCTGGTTTGCCGGAGCGGTATCCGTTGACGAGTCAGATGCCGTCGCTATTATTTAGTGGTGAGTTGGGGTATGAGTTGGTGTATGTGGCGGGGCGGGGGCCGAGGTTAGGTGGGGTGGGGTGGTGGCCGGCGCGGTTTGGGCCAGCGGGCTTGGAGCCGGTGGCGGGGGTGGAGGCGTATTTGGATGAGCAGGGGGTGATTCGTTTGTGGGGTGCGGATGAGAGTTTTACAGTGTATGATCAGCCGTTGGTGATGGTGTGGGCGAAGGTGGAGGATAAACCAGTGGCAGAGATATTGGATTTATTTGAGATGCGTTAAACGTTGAGGAGCGAAATATGGAATCGAAACGATATTTGTTATTTACGGTATTTGTGGCGGGGATGTCGACATTGGCGATTGAGTTTACGGCGAGTCGTATGTTACAGACGGTGTATGGGACGTCGAATATTGTGTGGGCGAATGTAATTGGGCTGGTGTTGTTTTTTTTGACGTTGGGGTATTTTATTGGGGGGTGGTGGTCGGATAAACGGCCGTTTCACGCCGACTTCTACGCGTTGGTGACGGCGGCGGGGATGAGTAGTATTTTGTTTTTGTTGTTGATGAGTATGTTGTTGCGGGAGGCGGCGTTGGCGATGGCGGCCGTGGCGGTGGGGTCGATTGCGAGTTCGCTGGTGGGGGTGGTTTTGATGATTGCGGTACCGATCACGTTATTAGGGTGTGTGTCGCCGTTTGCGGTGCGTTTGGCGGTGAATGATGTAAATGAAGCGGGGCGAATTAGTGGTCAAATTTATGCGATATCGACTTGGGGGAGCTTAGCGGGAACATATTTACCAGTTTTATTGGTGATACCGGAGGCGGGGACAAGGTGGACGGCGGTGATTTTTGGAGGTATCTTGTTGACGGTGGGTCTTATCGGACTGGTGCGGACACAGTTGCCGTTAGCGGTGATGGTTTTGATTGGTTTATTGCCGTTGGGCTTGGTTGTGGAGCATGTGGTCAGTCAGCCGATAAAGCAGTATCGGGGGCAGATTTATGAGATGGAATCGGCTTATAATTATATTCAGGTGGTGCGGGAGAATGATTGTAACTATTTGTTATTGAATGAGGGGCAGGCGTTTCATTCATTTTATTGTGATGGGGGGCGGGTTCCGGTGATTTCGGTATGGAGCATTATGTTAGCGGCGCCCTATTTTAATGAGCCGGCGGCGGTGGCGGCGAAAGGGGATGATTTGGTGGAAGATTTGGCGGTGATTGGGTTGGCGGCGGGGTCGATACCGAAGCAATTTATGGTTCATTATGAGGGGGTGAAAGTGGATGGGATTGAATTGGATCCGGGGATTGTGGAAGTGGGGCGCGAATATTTTGAGATGACGGAGCCGGATTTGAATGTGATTGTGGGGGATGGGCGGTATGCGTTGAATCAGTTGGATAAGCGGTATGATGTGATCACGTTGGATGCGTATAAAGTGCCCTATATTCCGTGGCATTTGACGACACAAGAGTTTTTTGAAGAGGTGGCGGCGCATTTAAAGGATGATGGTGTGTTGGCGATTAATGTGGGGCGGGTGCCGAATGATCGGCGGCTGGTGGAGGCGGTGACGGCGACGTTGCAGAGGGTTTTTCCGACGGTGCATACGATTGATGTGCCGGGGGCGCTTAATTCGATTTTGGTCGCGACGATGGTGGAGACGGAGCCGGAATGGTTGATGACGAATAAGCAAAATGTGGCGGGAGAGGTGCCACCGTTGTTGGCGCAGGTGTTAGAGTTGGCGACGGCAAATTTGGTACCCACGGTGGCGGGTGAGGTGGTGTTTACGGATGAGCGGGCGCCGGTGGAGACGATGATTGATTCGTTGGTGATTCGGTATTTAATAGAAGAAGGGCCGTCAGCTTTGCCTTCGTATGAATAGTTGTTTGTGGTTTTAAGGAGTATTTTGATGGGGCAAGATAGTTTAGTGGCACAGACGGAGATGATTATTGGGTTGGAGGAGAAGCCGGTGGTGCGTAATTTATTGATTACGCAATGTTATCATGAGTTGGCCGAGGGTGTGGGGGAGTGGGGCGGTGAATTGGACGACGTTAGATGATCGGATGCGGTATATTATTGCGTTGTTTCGGTCGCGACAGCAGGATGAGGATTTGCGGTGGCCGCCATTTACGGCCGAGCAGAGAGTGGCCATGATGCGAGGGGAGGTGCCGGTTGGGCCGTTATAGAGAAGGTGTTTGTTATGGTTAAAATCTGCGTTGGCGATAGTGTGGTGGTGGTGTTATAATCTTTAGGCATGTTTTGGTCTTAGTTCTGGATGTTTTGTTCGGGAGGAGATGGCCAAAACTTTGTTCAGGAATGGATATGTTTTTTTACATCATTTAAGAAACAGTGTACTTAAGTGTATTAAACTAAATATCTTCAACATTTAATCTTGAAAATATGCCGTTTAATAGTTAGAAGTTGTTAAATCAAAAGTAAAGAATCTTTTAGTTAAACAACTTAACCTGTTGGTTTATATAAGATTGCGACAAAAATTGTGACAACAGATTTCTCTCCAGCATCTATCAATAACCGTCAAGACATTTTAGACGCCACACTCAATCGGATTGTGGCGGATAGTTTAGGCCCAATTTCATTGGGGTTGGCCGTGGTTTATGTGGTATTGGCTGGGGTCAATTATTTGACGATTGATCCGGCTATTGTTGGTTTGATCGTGACGTTGGAGCTGGTGTCATCGGGGATTTATTTCGGCTTATATGCGGTATTGGGGCGGATGATTTTGCCGGGGAAATGGGCGCATCCATTGGCGACATTTATTGTGGGGGTGGCCACGGTCAATAATTTGATTCATGTTTATTTGGCCGATGATTTGGTACGGACAGTCAATATTTATTTTGTGGTGATGGGGTTGGGGCTGTTTTTGTTATCGGGGAAGTGGGTGCTGGGCAATTTATTGATGATTGTTGCTTTGTGGGCTGGGGTGAGCTCGTTGTTATTACCGAATCCTATTTTTCCACAGTTAGCGGTGGGGATGTTTATCGCCATGGTGTTATCGGTGTTGGCGTTTTGGGTGCGGCAGGGGCAGGTAATTCGGTATGAAGCGTTGCGGCGGCAAGATGCGGGTAATCAGGAAGAGTTAGCGTATCATGCGCGGCAATTAGAGACGAGTATTGCGGTGGGGCAACGGATCACAGCGATTTTAGATATAGATGATTTGTTAGAAGAGGTGGCGGAGCTGATTAAAGAGCGATATGGGTTTGATTTTGTTAGTATTTTCTTAATTGATGAGGGGACGAAGTTTGTGCGGGCGCGGGCGGGGACGGGGGAAGTGGGGCGGCGATTACGTGATGATAAGTTTCGGTTTAAGATTGGGGAATCGGGGATGATTGGGTGGGTGGCGGCGAATGGTGAGCCGGCACGGGCGGATGATGTACGCCAAGATGAGCGGTATGTATCGGTGACGGGTTTGCCCGATATTCGGTCGGAGTTAGATTTGCCATTGCGGATGGGGAATCGGATTTTGGGGGTGTTGGATTTGCAGAGTAATCGGGTGGCGGCCTTTCAGGAGGCGGAGGTACCCTTTTTGCAGATGTTAGCGGATCAGGTAGCGATTGCGATTCGGAACGCGTTTTTGTATCAGAGTGAGAAGTCGGCGCGTTATTTAGCGGAGACGATGTACAAGACGGGGCGGGCGTTGATGCAGACGTTGGATTGGGAAGAGGTTTTGACACAGATTTTAGAGAATTTGGCGAAGCTGGTGCATTATGATCGGGTATCGATATTGGTGCAGGTGGAGTCGAATCCGCCTCGGTTGCGGGTGGTGGCGTCGCGGGGGTTCCCGCCGGCGACGACGGAAGAGCCGATTTTGGTATCGATACATGATGATGAGTCGGATATTTATCGGGAGATTTATCGGACACAACGGCCGTTAGCTGTTGATGACGTGATGGAATTGCCTGTTTGGCATCAGGTGGAGGGGATTCCCCATGCGCGGTCATGGATGGGGGTGCCATTGATTCGTCAGAACGGGGTGATTGGGATGTTATCGTTGACGAAAGAGCGGGTTGATCCGTATGATGATGAAGAGATTGCGTTGGCGGCGGCGCTGGCGGCGCAGGCGGATATTGCGTTGCGGAATGCGCAGTTGTATGATGAGTTGGCGCAGACGAATTTGCAGTTGGAGCGGATGGATCGGACGCGGTCTGATTTTATTGCGATTGCGGCACATGAGTTGCGGACACCATTGACATTGTTGAGCGGTTATAGTCAGATGTTGCTCAATGATAAGGTGATTCAAGAGAATTCGTTCCATCATCAGTTGGTTGACGGGATTAATTCGGGGGCGGACCGTTTAGGGGAAGTGGTTAATAGTATGTTGGATGTTGTCAAGATTGATAGTAAGACATTGCCGTTACATATGGAGTTGATCTCGGTTTATACATTATTGAAACAGTTGATGCAGAGAGATTTTGCTAAGCCGGCGGCGGAGCGGTCGATAGAGTTGGTTTTAGATGAAGAGGTGCGTCAATTGCCGATGGTGCAGGGTGATATTACCTCTTTGCAGAAGGTGTTTCATCATTTGTTTAGTAATGCGATTAAGTATACACCGGATGGTGGGTCGGTACGGGTGTATGGGAGTGTAACGGTGCAAGGGGGGCTGGCCGAGCGGGAAGAGTTCATTAAGGTGGTGGTGGAAGATACAGGGGTGGGGATTGATTTAGAGCAGCAAGAGTTGGTATTTGAGAAGTTTTATCAGACGGGGGAAGTGGCGCTGCATTCGACGCATAAGACGGCGTTTAAGGGTGGCGGGCCAGGTTTAGGGTTGGCGATTGCGCGGGGGATTGTGGAGGCGCATCGGGGTAAGTTGTGGGTGGAGAGTCCGGGGCATCATGAGGAGGAGTTGCCGGGTAGTCAGTTTTTTGTGATGTTGCCGGTGCGGCAGGCGGCGGCGGGGACGGGGGCCGAGGGGAAGGTGGGGGTGGGGTAGATTTCTCAACTTCGTTCAATCCTTGATTTGGGGGTGGGGCTTGTCGAGTGTGGGGCGGATTAAACTGCGCTCGAAATGACTTTGGGAGAGAGGGAGAATTATCGGACTCAGGTTAAATTATCGAAAAGCGCCTAGCTAGTTGCTAGGCGCTTTTTTGGGGGAGGTCGGACCTTGTTTTGTAGCGAAGAGGGAGGCTGTCTCTTGCTGTATCCCGTGTGGTCTTGAGGGTATTAAAGCAGAGAACTGTTAGGAAACTGTTAGGCCATGAGGTGGTGCGATTTAACAAATCGCACTACCTCTGGGGTGGGGTTAGGCCATGAGGACGGCTTCGATATGTTCGATGGCCCAGTCGAGGTCTTCGCGGGTGATGGTGAGGGGGGGGGCGAAGCGGATGGTGTTTTCGTGGGTTTCTTTGCAGAGGATGCCACGTTGTTGGAGGGCTTCGCAGAAGGGGCGGGCGCGGCTGTGGAGTTCGAGGCCGATCCAGAGCCCTCGGCCGCGTACCTCTTTGATATGTTCGCTTTCGATACGTTCTAAACGACCTTTGAAATATTCGCCGAGTTCGGCCGAGCGTTGGGAGAGGTTCTCTTCGACGAGGACGGTGAGGGCGGCTTGGCCGACGGCGGCGCCGAGGGGGTTGCCGCCGTAGGTGCTACCGTGGTCGCCGGGCTTGAAGAGGCCGAGGAGTGGTTTATCGGCGACGACGGCGGAGACGGGGTAGAAGCCACCGCTGAGGGCTTTGCCGATAATGATCATATCGGGACGTACGTCTTCGTGGTCGCAGGCGAAGAGGGAGCCGGAGCGGCCGAGGCCAGATTGGATCTCATCGGCGATGTAGAGGACGTTGTTCTTTTGGCAAATGTCGTAGGCTTGGCGCAGGAAGCCATCGGGGGGGATGATGACGCCACCCTCGCCTTGGATGGGCTCGAAGATGAAGGCGGCGGTGTTGGGGGTGATGGCGGCTTCGAGGGCGGCGGCGTCGCCGTAGGGGATGGTGACGAAGCCGGGGGTGAAGGGGCCGAAGTCGCCACGGGTTTGGTCGTCGGTGGAGAAGCCGATGATGGTGGTGGTACGGCCGTGGAAGTTGCCATCGCAGACGATGATTTCGGCTTGGCCGGCGGGGATGCCTTTGACTTGGTAGCCCCACATGCGGGCGGATTTAATGGCTGTCTCGACCGCTTCGGCGCCAGTGTTCATGGGGAGGGCCATCTCGTAATTGGTTAGTTCGCATAATTGTTTGAGGAAAGGGCCCATTTGGTCGTTGCGGAAGGCGCGGGAGGTGAGGGTGACCCGTTTCATCTGTTCGGCCATGGCGTCCATAATTTTGGGGTGGCAATGGCCTTGGTTGACGGCGGAGTAGGCGCTGAGGCAGTCGAGGTATTTGTTGCCATCGGCGTCATAGACCCAGATACCTTCGGCTTTGCTAACAACGACGTCGAGGGGGTGGTAGTTGTGGGCGCCGTAGGTTTCGTCGAGTTCGATAAAATGTTTACTGTTCATGAATAATCTCCTCAAATGGGACAGATAGGTGGGATAAAATGATGGTAATTTTATCTGAAATGAGTATATTTTCCACTAATTGTGGGGTGTTTTGGTTGGGAGGGGGTATTTTGCTTGAGGTGGGGTGTGGTTTGTGTTAGGGTTGGTGGGATTTGACGCGGATTTTGGGGATTGGGGGGATTTTTTTTGTGTTGGTGAGTGAGGAGGGGTGTTTGGTGGGAAGGGAGTGTTTTGCTTGAGGAGGGGGATGGTTTGAGGAGGGTTGGTGGTTTTGACGCGGATTTTGGGGATTGTGGGGATTTTTTGGTGTTGGTGGGGGGAGGTGGGATGTTTGGTTGAAAGGCTGGTTTGGTTAATCGCGTTACAGAAATGTACACGTTTTTGGGGTAGAGTAATTGCATATTCTTAGATTTTACTTTTGTCCTTTTTTTGATTTGGATCTTCTTTTTATCCTTTTGCTATTGAAGTAAAAAAAACTATCATGTAAACTACAATATACGCAAAAACAGGTGACACTAACCCACGAAAAGAATACTGCATTGAGAAATTTTAATTAGCAAAATAATTCATTCACAAATTGTTTTTTGTACTGAAAAGGAACGGAAAATGAAAAATAATGGCACATTTCTAAAAATGATATTAGTTATAGTAACTTTGCTTTTATTGCCTATGGCCGTGTGGGCTGAAGAACCTGTGAGAGAACAGATTGTAATCAACAAGACATCTAAATCAGCCATTTTTTTACCTCCCGTAAATGACGATTTAGCCAATGCTACTATCATCAATAGCCTTCCTTATACTGATGCCACCATCAATAATAGTACAGCCACGCTAGAAACCTCTGAAGCAAGGCCTTCTTGTGCACATGGAGGAACAAACAAAACAGTTTGGTGGCAATATACCCCAGCTAGCAATAGTATTATATTGATCAATACCGAAGGCTCTAGTTTTGATACAGTCTTATCTGTCTGGACTGGTACCAGTCACCCTCTAAATGAACAGGGCTGTGATGATGATAGAGGAACAGGTTACTTATCATCAATATTAATGCCCGTCACAGGAGGCGTAACCTATTATATAGGTGTGACAGGTTTCCTTGATAGCGACTTTGGTAATGTCACCCTGAATCTGTTCCCTTCTGCCGTAAATGACAATTTAGCTAATGCCATTATCATCAATAGTACCCCTTATACTCATGCTACTATCAATAATTTTATAGCCGGTATGGAAATCTCTGAAGTAACTCCAAGCTGTGGAAGCGCGTCAGAAAAATCAGTTTGGTGGCAATACACCCCAGCCAGCGATGGGGTTTTAGTGGTTGATACCAATGGTTCTAATTTTGATACAGCCCTATCTATTTGGACTGGTGTCAATCATCCCCTAACTCAACAGAGATGTGATGATGATGGCGGAAACAGTACCCAATCATTAATATCAATGCCGGCTACGGCCGGTACAACCTACCACATTCGTGTGGCTGGTTATAATACTCTTTATGGCAATATCACCGTAAACGTGAACTTCTCCAGTTCCCCTCTCGCCACCGATGGGGCCTACACGACTAACGAAAATATTTCAACCAATGGCAATATTGTTACGGAAGATACTGGCTGGGGGGTAGACACCGATGCGGACAGTGTTGACTTAACTGCCACCGTAGACACTAATGTCCTCAATGGCAGTTTGCTTCTCAACTTTGATGGCACTTTTATTTACACCCCTACCGCAAACTTCTATGGTACCGATTGGTTTACCTATCGCCTCAGTGATGGGGTGTTGATGGATACGGCCTTGATAACTATTACGACGATACCTGTGGTGGCAACTCCTTACGCAACCGCTACCTTGGGTATGACGGCAACAAATGATATTGATTTAGCGTGGCGTGATGATACAAGTAATTGTAGCTATGAGGTGTATCAAAGTGATTCACCTTACTTTGTAATGGATGTGGGAACATTAGTAGCAACATGGGGGGCGGGCATTGATACAGATACGATAAATGGTGTTACTGGTGATACAACGACTAATTATTATTTTATTATTAAGGCAATTGGTTGTGCTGCTGATGAAGCGATATCAAATCAAGTGGCTGAATTTGATTATGGTTTGGTGGTTGGCTCACCGGTAGTGGCGATAGATGATGATGTTGAGATGTGGCAAGATAGCAGTCTAGCCATACCTGTATTGGATAATGATATCAATTTAATCGGGGTTGAGTTGGAGGTTATTGATGTTTATTCAGTGACGGTGGGGGTGGCCAGTATCAGTGGTACAACCCATATTTTGTATACGCCGCCAATTAGCTATACGGGTGAAGTAACATTTACTTATACGATGAGTGGTGGGGGGTATATTAGTAATGCTGATGTGATGGTGACAATTTATGCCACGCCATTAACAGCAAAACAAGAAGCTGGTTCTTTGGGTAACAGCAATATCTTCTTTAAACGTAGTTTGTTGTTACCTTTGAAGAAGAATTAAAGTGTATTGAGGCGGTGCGCTTTGACAAAGCGCACCGCCTCAATAACGTTATCGATTAGCCACAGCCGCCGCCGCCGGGGCCGCGTTTGATTTCGAGTTGGACTTTGGGGGTGTATTCAAGTTCAAAGGCGTGGGGGTCTGGTTCGGCCCAAGGGTAGCGGTGACCGAGGGCAGTGGTGAAGGTGTAGGCGAGGGTGTCGGGGGTGGGGGTGGGTTTGGCGGCGGTGGTTTTGAAGTCGGGGGAGGCGAAGGTGGCTAGCCAGTTATTGATACCGCCGTCGAGGATGTAGAGGGAGGGGACGGTTTCGGCGCGGAGGATTTGCCACGCTTGGGTGGCGGCGACTTCGTCATTGCTCATGACGACGAAGAGGGTGTTGGCGGGTTCTTCATGGAAACTGGGGATAAGAGTGGAGAGTTGGTCGAGGGGGGTGTGGCGGGCGTCGCGGATGTGGAATTGGTTGAAATCAGCTTCGGAACGGACATCGAGCATGATGATTTGGAGGGAGGGGTCGTGGAGGTTGTCGAGGAGTTCGCCGGGATGGATTTGGACTTGGCGTTGGTCGAGGCGGGGTTGTTCGGTGGGGGCGATTTGGGCCCAGCGGTCGGCGGTGGTGGGTTGGCCGATGAAGGCGACGACGGCGGCGCTGGTAATGAGGATGGCGGCGGCGGCGTAGCGCCAACGGGGTTCGGTGGTGAGGTCACGGCCACCAAAGCGACTTTCTAACTTTTCGGCACCCCAGAAGAGGAAGACGGCGAGAAGAATGATGAGGAAGATGACGGTGCCGTAGGAGAGATTGAATAGTTCGGGGAGGGTGAAGCGGCCGAGGTAGGAGCTGTGCCAGAAGTTTTCGTAATAGCTGACGGTTTCGCCGAAGAGGAAGATGCCGAAGAAAGCGCCGAGGGCGAAGAAGATGCCATCGAGTTTGAGGACGGCGGCGGAGACGAGGGAGGTGCCGGGGCAGAAGCCGCCGACGATGAAGCCAACACCCATGATGAGACCGCCGACGATGCCGGGCCAAAGGTAGGTGGGGTTGACCCAGACGAGGTTGTAGTCGAGGAGGCCGAGGCTGGCGGCGCCGAAAATTAAGACCATGGCGGTGACGATGGCGCCGAACATCACTTTGAGGACGGTCATATCGCGGAGATAGAATTGGGCGGCGAGGATGCGGGAGTCGGCGAAGCCGGAAATTTCGAGGATGTAGCCAAAGGCGATACCGATGAAGAGGTAGATGATGTAAGCGTTCCAGTGGCCGAGAATATCTTGTAGAGCTAAAGGAAAGGGTGCCATGATAAAACCTCCTAACTTATAACCAGAGTTTGCGGACGAAATAAGCGAGAGCGTAGGCGCTGCCAAAGAGGGCGAGCATGAAGGCCCAACTGCCGACGGAAAGGACGGCACCACCAGAGAGGGCTTGGCCGGAAGTGCAGCCACGGGCGAGGCGAGCGCCGTAGCCCATAAAGCTGCCACCGACGAAGGCGGTGAGCCAACGGAGTTTGACGGGGGTGTTGGGGCCACGGTTGGTGGTGATGTTGAGGCGGCCGTGGCGGAGGCCGGAGGTGAAACCGCCGATAACGAGACCGATGGTGACAAAGACGACCCAGCTATCGAGGGGGTTGCTTTCGCCACCAGCCATGGTGGCGAGGTAGGCGGTGCGATCGATGTGGGCGGGGTAGAAGGCATCTTCGATGAGGACGATGATGCGGTTGATACCGCCGGAGGCGCCGAGGCCGTTACCGGTAATGAAGAAGGCGAGGAAGAGGAGGAGGCCGAGGAGGAGGCCGCCGGTATAGGGGTGAACGTATGGTTGGGCTTCACGGTTGATAAGGGATTGCCACCATGCTTTGAGGCGATGGGGGCGTGGTGGGTGAGTGGTTATCGTACTCATTGTTGTTCTCCTAATGTTGGTTCAGCTTCGATGGTCTCCCAACCGAGCATCATCGCTTGGATGTTGGCGAGGGGGGTGGCACCGGTGGTGGTTAAATAGACGTGCATGACGATGAAGGTGGCAAAGAGCCAAGCGATCAAGGTGTGGAAGGGGGCCATGAAGGGGAGACCGCCGAGTTGCGTGGTCAAATCGGGCCAACGTTGCATGCCCCACATGATGGCACCGGTGATAATTTGGAGAGGGAGGAGGAGATTGAGGATAGCGAGGTAGGTGATTTGTTGTAACGGATTGAGTTTGCGTTGGCGTGTTTTCTCGAAGGGGTGGGGTTCGTCGTGGAAGATGCCCCAGAGATAGTAGCGTAATTGTATGATGGCTTGGCCAAAGAAGCCGCGTGGTTGGGGGAGGTATTGTTTGATTTCACCGCTGGCGAGGTGGTAGAAGAGGGCGAGGGCGGCGTTGAGGAGGAGGATGGCGGCGAGGATATTGTGGATTTGGACGATGTAGGCGAAGCTGAGGAAGCCGAAGATGTCTGGTTTGTGGATGATGAGGCCGGTGAAGAGGAGGAGGAGGATGGCGGCGGTTTGGAGCCAATGCCAGAAGCGTTCGTAGACGTCGTACATGTAGATTTGGGTGGAGGGGGATGGGGGGAGACCTCTGAGGTTTTTAGGGAGGGTTGGGTTGTTGGAGGGGGTGTTCGGGGAAACCTCAGAGGTCTGGGGGGCCGTCCACCAGCGGAGGGAGGCGTGGAGGAGGATAGCGAGGAGGATGGTGACGAAGGCGAGGGCGCCGATGGTATCGACCCAGGTGACGGCATGGTGGCCAATGATGTAGAAGTCAGCGGCGGCGGGTTGGGGATGGAAGGTGAGGGTTTGATCGTTGGTGGTGAGGGAGCCGGCCCAGATGATGTTGTGGTGGTCGTTGAGGGGTGGGGTGACGCCACCGGGTAAGCGGTCGGCGAGGGGGAAGTCGGTGGTGAGGCGGGAGTCTTGGCTGTGGCAGGTTTGGCAGTCGCGGGTGACCCAATCATCGGTAGCGACGTTGTGGTTGAGGCTGAAGGGTTGGATTTCGCCCGTAATGCGGGGGTTGGTGAGGCCGAGGGCTTGGAGGCGGTCGCGAATGAGATCGACTTTAGCGGTGGTATCGAGGTTTAGTTCGGTGCGGCTGAGGGCACCGTCGTTGTCTTGATCGAAGGTAGTGAGGATATCGGGGTGGTATTGATTGTTTTCATCGAAATAGGTGGCTTGGAGATGGCGAAGAGGAAGGGGTTGAGCGGGGTCGCCGACGATCCAGTACCAGCTGGTGACGAGGTTGAAGGGGGCGAGTTGTTTTTTGTTATTGTTATTGGTCATGGTTTGGGGGAGGATGGCGGGTTGGTAGCCGGTAACGAGGGCATCGGGGTTTAATTCGGCCGTATCGAGACCACGATAGGCGGTGACGGGTTGTTGATCGGCTTGGAGGACGGTCCAGTCGATGTATTGGAGAGCGGGGGCGTAGAGTTTGGGGATGTGGCAGGTTTGGCAGGCGAGGGCCGAGGTGTGTTGTTCTGGGTAGGGGAGCCATTCATGGGTGGTGTCCATGGTGTGGCAGGATTGGCAGGGGCGTAGGGTGTTATCGAGACCTGGGGTTTGGATGGATTGGGCGGATTGGCCTTTGGCGATTTGATGGAGGGGGCGGTGGATGTATTCGCCGAGGTCGAGGCGGCGGGGGTCGAAGAGGAGGTGGTCGGGGCGCTCGGAGACGGCTTCTTGGAAGTAGATGGGATTGTTGAGGGAGAAGTGGCAGTTGTTGCAGTCGAGAACGCGTTCGAGGTGGACGTCCCAGGGGCGGTCGAGGCTGTTTTTGTCAGCTAAATTGAGGCCACTGAGGTTGATATCTTGGGGGGACATGATTTGGCCGGTGGTCCAGCTGGTGTAGTTGGAGAGATTGTACTCATCGAGGGTGAGAGGGGTGGTGGTAGCGGTGTGGGTTTGGCCGTGGCATTGGCCGCAATTGTCGGTGGTGGGGTCTTGGATGGTGACGAATTGGGGGCGTAGCGCGCCATCGGAGGTAAAGACGTTGGGGTTCCATTGCCAGCCGTCGTTGGTGGTGGTGAGGATGATGTTGGTGCCGAGGAGGGTCATGGTGTTGGCGGCGGCGAAGTCGCCGTTGGCGAGGGCGGCGATGCGGGCGTCGTTGTTGGGTTCGGCGGTGTGGCAGAGGAAGCAGTTGAGTTCGACGGTGCCGGATTGGGCCCAGTCCCAGCTGGTTAGTTGGTTGGTGTCGTTGTGGCTGGCGGTTTCGACGTTGGTGGGGGAGGGGGTGAGGGAGGAGAGGGGGAGGCCGAGGCGGCTGGTGGTGGCGGGGCCGCCACCGGGGTGGCGGACGAACCATTGGATCCATTCGGGGGTGGTGAGGTCGACGAGTTCGGGGGAGGAGGCATTGGGGGAGAGGTAGCGGTAGAGGATGGGGTCCCAACGGCCGAAGGGGCCGGGGCTGCTGTCCCACGGGTGGTTGCCGGGGGTGGTGTTGAATTGGTCGAGGCCGGCGGTGGCATGGAAGTTATGGGTGGCGATGAAATCGGTATCATGGCAGGTGCCACAGGTTTGCATGGTGGAGAGGGGGAGGCCGGAATCGAGGACGTTTTGGCCGTTGGTGTCGAGGAGGGGGAAGGTGGGATGGATGGGGGAGGAGGTGCCGGTTTGGGCGTTGGCGGTCTTGTTGGGGAAGAGGGCCGTGGCGAGGAGCAGGGTGAGGAGGAGGACGGGGAGGAAATGCCGGATATGGTTAATGGTGGTTGATTTAGTCATGGTGGTCATTATTCACCGTCCAGTGTGAAGTTGAGGCCGAGTTGTTGTTGGCGGCCGCCCCAGTAGATGGGGTCGCCGTAGTAGCCGAGGGCGTTCCAATCGATGCGGGTTTGGTCGCGGCCGTGGCAGCTGGTGCAGGCGAGGGCGTTTTCTTTGGGTTGGACGAGGTGGGTGAGGGTCCAGTGCATGGTGGTGGGGGCGAAGTCGTATTGGCCGCTGTAGGCGAGGCCGGTATCTTCTTGGTTGCCGAGGAAGGCTTGGTTCCAGTCGAAGTTGGTCCAGAAGCCATTATCGCCGGCGGTGCGGGGGATGAGGAGGTAGTTGTATTGGGTGTCGTAGGGTTGGAACGCTTCGTGGATTTTGAAGGGCCAGAGTTGGGCGTTGGGGTCGGTGATGGTGCCGAGGGGTTGGTTGAGGGGGGTGGGTAGGGTGGGGTCGATGGTATCACCGACGATGTAGCGGTCGGCATTGCCATTGAACCAAGCGTAGGTAGGTTGGAGATTGTGTTCGTAGATGAAGTTGCCTTTGATTTTGAGATAGACGTGGGGGTCTTCGGGGAGGTCTTGGCCGGCGGTGGACCAGTCCCAGGCAATTTTGGTGGCATTGCGGGTGGCGACTTCAGGGATGTGACAGGTTTGGCAGGCGACAGTGTCGGTGTGGTTGTTGATGCGGTCGTCAGTGTGGAGGTCGTTGTCATGGCAGTTAGTGCAGGCGAGGTCATCGGTGGCAATAGGGCTGACGGAGATCATGTGGCCGGAGATTTGGTGGTCTTCAGTTTGGTGGCAATCGACGCATTGGAAATCGTAGCGACCCATATGAACATCGACTTCTTCGTTGGGGTAGTAGAGACTTTCGTCGAGATCGCCATGTTTGACGGCGTTGCCACCGCCGCCATTGAAGTGGCAGCTACCGCAGTTATCGCGGGTGGGGCGGCCGACGCTTTGGGCGGCGGCGACGAGGTCGACTTCGGGGAGAGGTTGGCCCGCTTTGCCTTTGGCGTAGAGATTGGTATCGGCGTGGCAGACGAGACAGTCGACATTTTCTTCGGCTTCGAAGTCGTAGGTGTCATCTTCCCAGCCGTAGCCGGCGTGGCAGCGGGTACAGCTGTCCCAGTTGCCTTGGATGCCGATGCAGAAGTTATTGATTTGGTTTTTCTTGCCGATGGTGACGGGGTCGTCGCGGTCGGGGAGGAGGAGGGGTTCGCTTTCCCAGGTGAAGTGGACGGTGTTGGCGACTTGGTGGGCGGCGTCGGGATGGCAGGAGAGGCAGTCTTGGGTGACGGCCGAGCCGGTGGCGAAGGGGCCGGTGATGAGAGCGGCGTGGCTGGTGTGGACGGGGGTTGGTTGGACGTATTGCCAGGGGGAGCTGCGGTCGATGTTATCGGTGGTGATGAAGAGGGTGATGGGGGTGATAATCGTAAGAGCCGTGGCGAGGAGGCCAAAGAGCCAGATGAGCTTGAAATCTTTCATGGGACGACTCCAGTTTGAAAGTAGTTATAAATCGTCGGTTGGTGGCGCTAAGATATCGGTTTGTTGATGGAAGGAGGCGCGGAGGAGGTGGCGCATTTGGTCGAGGATGGTGATGATTTGGGGGAGAGCGAGTTGGTAGACGACGGTATTAGCTTGGCGGGTGGTGGAGACGAGGCCGTGTTGGCGGAGGACGCGGAGGTGACGGGAGACGGTGGGTTGGGGGAGGTTGAGGGTGTCGGCGAGGGCCGAGACGTAGAGGGGTTGTTCGTGGAGGGTGTAGAGGATGAGGATGCGTTTGGGGTCGCCAATGGCTTGGCAGATACTGGCGTGGAGAAGATTTAATTCGTCTAGGGTTGGTGTGGTTAGGGTCATTATTATACCTCGTTGGTGTGTATCTATTCGGATAAGCGAATACATGAATAGTGTAGATCAGATGGCGGTTAATAGTTAGTGTTGTTTGTCATGTTTGGGATATGACAAACAGCGGCAGTGCCGTTTATAGCTTAACTTACGCTGATTGTGGCTTGGTGAAAGACGTCGATTAGCAAAGCGTGGTTCATATCACATTGTTAATAGTATGATTGTATGGTATGTTACTGCTACCGACTTTATTTAATTAATGTGGAATGGTTCATAATTAATAAACCAATCCCTTTATAATTGTCATTTCGGCCCCGATCTGTATGAGGATAAACTTCGGCCGAAATCCATCATGTTACTTGATAACAACCAGTATGGTTTTTGTCATGTCACACATGGATTATGAGGAACATCAGAATGACAAATGTAAAAGAATTAATGAACTATCCCATTGATGTACTTGAAAAATTATAAAAATGCGCATGTTAAAGGATGTTTGTTGAATGAAATTTATCTACCAAAATGTTATTCTGGTTATAGCCTTGGCTATCCTTATAGGAGCTTTAGGCTTAACGTTGCCTCTCAGGGCGCAAGAAACTACCCCACCCAAACAAAGTTCCCTGCCTGTTGAGCGTGTTCTTACGCAAGAAGAGAGCAGTTCATTCACTGTTGGGGGGCCAGATGCATTTGGGTATACGTATGCTGATTCTAATGAGGCTAGTTGTACGACTACCTTCAATGATATTAGTGGTATTAATCCTGGTCTTGGTTTAGGTGATGATGGTGAAGCATCAGTGTCATTGCCTTTTACGTTTAATTATTATGGCAATGATATAACAGCGTTAAGAATTGGTAATAATGGTGGTATTTTAATCAATAATCTTACAGGTGATGTGCCTTTTAATAATAGTGCCCTGCCAAGTGGTGATGCCAATTTAGCGAATGGGGTGATCTTGCCTTTCTGGGATGATATTGATAGTGATACAGGGGATGTGTATACGGCAACAGTGGGCGTGGCACCTGATCGCCAATTCATTATTCAATGGCATCAACGGCCGCACTTTAGCAATGTAGGTGACAGCACATTCCAAGTTATCTTTTACGAAAGTAGCAATAAAATCGATTTTGTTTATCAGGATGTTATTTTTGGCAATCCGTCTTTTGATAATGGGGCGTCAGCTACGGTTGGCTTGCAGCAAAACAGCGGCAATGCCCTTCAATATTCATTTAATCAGCCCATTATTGCTGATGGATTAGCTATATGCTTTTCACCACCATCGGGGCCTGGGATTAGTCTTGAAAAAACGGTGGGACTTGATGCGAGCAGTTGTGCTACGGATGATTCTCTGGTGGTTTTGCCTAATACAGAAGTGACTTATTGTTATGAGGTGATTAATGTAGGTACTGTTACGCTGACCCAACATGATTTAGTGGATGACCAGTTAGGTGTTTTGTTAGCAAATGATACCCTGTCTTTGCCCCCTGGTGCGAGTACATTTATAACTGCTAGTGTCGTTATTATAACGGACACTGTGAATAATGCTGTGTGGACGGCATACAATCCAGGGTCAGCTGATGTGGTGACGGCTACGGACACAGCGATGGTAACCATCTTCACGCCCCCAGTGATTCCAGCGGATAGTTATGGGTATATAGTTGATGGTAACTGTGCGACTACGTTCAATGATATTAGTGGCATCAATCTTGGCCTTGGGTTACTTGATGATGGTGAAACATCAGTGTCATTGCCGTTCACGTTTAATTATTATGGCAATAATATAACAGAGTTAAGAGTTGGTAATGATGGCGGTATTTTAATCAATAATCTTACAGGTGATGTGCCTTTTAATAATAGTGCCCTGCCAAGTGGTGATGCCAATTTAGCGAATGGGGTGATCTTGCCTTTCTGGGATGATATTGATAGTGATACAGGAGATGTGTATACGGCAACAGTGGGCGTGGCACCTGATCGCCAATTCATTATTCAATGGCATCAACGGCCGCACTTTAGCAATGTAGGTGACAGCACATTCCAAGTTATCCTTTATGAGGGTAGTAATAACATCGATTTTGTTTATGAAGATGTTGTTTTTGGCAATGCGTCTTTTGATAATGGGGCGTCAGCTACGGTTGGTCTACAACGAGACAGTAGTAATGCCCTGCAATATTCATATAATGAAGTCTTGGTTTTTGATGGGCAAGCTATCTGTTTTATGGCGCCACCTAATGTGCCGCCGGTGGCCAATGATGATGATTATTTTGCTGTTCCCAACATGCCGTTGAGTGTATCAGCGCCAGGTGTTTTGGCGAATGATACCGATGCTAATAATCCATTGTCAGCATTAACGGTGATAACGGTTACGAATCCAAGTAGTGGTAGTTTGGAGTTGGTTGGCAATGGGGCTTTTACGTATACGGCACCGGTTGATTTTACGGGTGTGGTGACTTATACCTATCTTATTACGGATGGTACGGATATTTCTAATATAGCGACCGTGACGATAACTGTTGGCGCAGTGCCGCTTATTGTTATTAATGAGATTTTACAACATCCGGCGGCGGTGTTAGATGCGAACGGGGAGTGGTTTGAGATTTATAATGCTGATAGCAATGTTATCGATCTGAATGGGTGGCGTATTACGGATAATCTTGACAGCCATCTGATTACGGCCACAGTGGTGGTGCCAGTTGGCGGGTATGCTGTTCTGTGTCGTGACAGTAATCCGGCGACGAATGGTGGTGTTGTTTGTGATTACGAATATGGTGACAGTATTCAATTAAGTAATGATGCTGATTTTATTACGTTGAGTCAAGGGGCGGTGGTTGACACGGTGGCTTATGATGGCGGGGTTGAATTCCCTGATCCAGATGGGGTGTCAATGTGTCTTATGGAGGCCAGTACGGATAATAGTGTTGGTAGTAATTGGTCATTGTCGACGACAGCTTTTGGAGATGGTGATTTAGGTAGTCCGGGGGCGGCTAATCTTGATTGTATGCCGCCGAATTTGCCACCAGTGGCTAATGATGATGGTTACAGCATGAATGAGAATAGCTCGCTGGTGGTTGATACGGTGGCTAATGGTGTCCTTGGTAATGATGTTGATCCGGAAGGTGGTACGCTAACAACAACTATTTTGATTACAGATGTGGTTGTTGGTGTGCTTGATTTGAATGTGGATGGGACGTTTACGTACACGCCACCGGTTGATTTCCTTGGGGCGGTTACGTTTACATATCGTACGACTGACACGGTTCATTTATCGAATGTGGCGACGGTTTATATTAATGTGACGGATTGTTCTTTGGGGGCTGAGGCGAGGGTGACAGTGTGTGTTCGGGCCGAGGGTGCTGATGTTTATCTTGATTGGGGCAGTCATTGGCAAACAGGTGGTGGTTACGAGGTTCATCGGAGTACGATGCCGTATTACACACCAGATGTGACCACGCTGACAGCGACGATGAGTATTAATAGTTGGCAATTTATTGATTTGAACGCAGTTGGTGAGGCGACGGCCAATTACTATTATTATGTTGTCCCCTTAGGTTGTACGCCGTGTGCGCCGACGTCTAACCATGTGGCCGAGTTTGATTATGAGGTGGTGATAGGGTCGAGTGGGTTGGCCGTGGATGGGAAGGATTAAGGTCCTGTTCAATCGAGTGTAAACGAGATTAGAGTGGGATGTTTTGCCTGCTGTTAGATTATAAGTGGATTTCGGCGTAAATAGATGAAATGCCGTCTCAATAAAATGGGACGGCTTTTTTATTTTGCAAGTGATTGGGTTGTGTTAACATAACCTAACCTGAGTTTGATAATGAATTAAACCTGTGGATGAGTTGGTTAAGGTGTTGTTAGGGGAGATTTCTCGACTTCGTTCAATCCTTGATTTAGGGTTGGGGCTTGCCGAGTGTGGAGCGGATTGAACTGCGCTCGAAATGACGTTGAGAGGAGGGGGGGAATTATCGAACTTAGGTTAATCTAGTTTATAGGGCCATAACGTTGGCTGAGAAAGGCTTGGCCGGAGGGGGATTGGAGCCAGGCGAGGAGTTGGCGGGTGGGGCCGGTGGGTT
>DATHYN010000189.1:0-1892 GCA_035459145.1 Anaerolineae bacterium
CCCCGAAACTTCTCCAAAATCTCCTTCCGCTCGGCCGCCTTCGTCTGATGCGTAATCACCGGCAATAAATACCGCCGCCCCAACAAATACGCAAACCGATTATGCGCCGTGAAAATCAACACCCGCTCCCCCCAATGCGCCGCCAACAACTCGGCCACCACCCCCACCTTCCCCGCCGCCTGATGGACAATCTCCTTCAATCGCCGCTCCGCCACCTTCGCCCGCCGCGCCCCCTGATCATACGCACTCCGCCGCGTCATCTCCTGCCACCAACCACCCCCATACCTCTGCCTCAACTTCGCCTCATGCATATAACCCGTGTACACACCATAAGCCGTATCGTACTCGTCCCGCTCCTCAGAATTTAAATCAATCCGCATCCGCTCCGTCCGATAATCGGCCAACTGCTTCCCCGTCAACTCATCAATCTTCTTCTCATACACCACCGGCCCAATCAACTCATCTAACAACTTAGCCCGATCACGATCCACCCCCATACCCGCCCCCCAAATCACCTCCGCCGTCTCCGGATACGTCGCCGTCAACCCCAACCGCATCGGCGCCGCACACATCAACCCGATCTCATGCCAATTCGGTGCCGGCAAATGATGAATCTCATCACACAACAAAAACTTAAACTGATTCCCCAACATCTCTCCATGCGCCCACGCGCTCGGATACGTCGTCACCGTAATCCCCCTTAACTCCTTCTCCCCCCCATACCACACCCCAATCTCCGTCCCAAACGCATTCGTCAACCGCGCGTACCATTGATGCAACAGATCAATCGTCGGCACCACCACCAACGTGCTCGCCCCCACCTTTTCAATCGCCCGCAACGCCACAAACGTTTTGCCCGCGCCGGTCGGCAGGACGATACTGCCCCAACGGCCGTTCTCATGCCACGCCGCCAACCCCTCCCGCTGATAATCATGCGGCGTCCGCCCATCATCACACACCAAATCCAAATTCCGCCACCCCCCCACCCCATCATTCACCCCCACCTCCTTCAACCAGCCACCCAACAACCGATACTGATGCGCCGTACACCGCCACTTCCCATTCTGCCACTCAAAAACCTCATGCGGTACCCGCTCCTCCCCTCCCCAATTCTCCAACACCAACGTTCCGCCCAAAAACCGCAACCACGGCCGCTTCTGTTTCATATCTATACCCATACCATCCCCACCAATAACTTAAATACCATCAGCCCGATTATCCCCCGACAACACCTGCCATTCACGCTTCAACAACCCCATCACAATCGCATCATAATACTCACCATCCCACAACAACACCTCCCGCCGCACTCCCTCCCGCCGAAACCCAACCTTCTCATACACATGCGCCGCCCGCGCATTAAACGCATACACCTCTAACTCCACCCGATGCAAATTCAAAAACTCAAACGCATATTGTAACATCAACCGCGTCGCTTCCGTCCCATACCCCTGCCCAAAAAAACGCTCTTCATAAATAGCGATCCGATAATTAGCCACCCGATTAACCCTATCAATCTCATTCAACACCGCCTCCCCAATATACGCCTCGGCCCCCTCAATCTCAATCCCATAATCCGCCCGATCATCCGCCTCGGCCAAACCAGCACAATACGCCTCCACCTGCGCCAACGTAAACCGCCCCTGCGTCCCCGTCAACCGATTCACCACCGGATTATCGATATGCGCCCACATCACCGCCGCATCCGCCGCCACCAACGGCCGTAACCGGACACGCTCCCCCTTTAAAATCGGCTTTTCCATAATTCCTCTAAGACCCCTCTTGCTGCCCCTCGGCCACCGCCGCCACCAACAACCCCACCACCAACACCACCAACACCTGCCCCACCCCCCCCAAACCAAACTCATTAACCATCGCCCCCAAACCCTCCC